>NZ_JAQWYD010000055.1:0-34754 GCF_029254145.1 Lentibacter sp. | reverse complement strand
CAAAAGGCGATTGATAGCCTCCTTAATTTTGAGACGGTGAAATACTTCGGGGCGGAGCGGCGCGAAGGGCAACGATATGATGCGGCGATGGAAGGCTATGAGGCCGCGGCCATTAAAACGGCATCATCGCTTGCCTTCCTGAACTTTGGTCAGGCCCTTTTGATCACTATGGGTTTGATTGCAGTCATGGTCATGGCCGCGTTGGGTGTTCAAAACGGTGATTTAACGGTTGGCGATTTCGTTATGGTCAACGCATACATGATCCAGATCACTCTACCGCTCAACTTTTTGGGCACAGTCTATCGTGAAATTCGACAGAGCCTTGTGGATATGGGCGAGATGTTTGATTTGCTTGGTCAGCCAGCCGAGATTGAAGACAAGCCTGGAGCCACTCAGATTAAAGTGTCAAATGGGATTGTCGTTCTTGAAAACGTTTATTTTGGCTATGATGCCGCGCGTCCAATCCTAAAAGGTGTGAGCCTCAAAGTTGGTGCAGGCGAAACTGTTGCGATTGTGGGGCCGTCGGGCTCGGGCAAGTCAACCATAGGACGCCTGCTGTTCCGCTTCTACGACGTCTCCGAAGGTCGCCTATCAATCGATGGGCAGGATGTGCGCGATGTAAAGCAAGAGAGTTTGCACGGGGTGATTGGAGTGGTTCCGCAAGACACCGTGCTGTTCAATGATACCATCCGATACAATATCGCTTACGGGCGCGACGGGGCGAGTGAGGATGAAATCGTCGCAGCTGCGAAGGCCGCGCAAATTCATGACTTTATTGCGGCTTTACCAAATGGGTATGATACCGCTGTTGGGGAACGAGGCTTGAAGCTATCTGGAGGTGAAAAGCAGCGGGTGGGTATTGCTCGTACATTGCTGAAAGATCCGCCTGTATTGCTTCTCGATGAGGCGACTTCAGCACTTGATACTGAGACGGAACGTGAAATTCAGTCTGCTTTACGCAAGGCAGCTGAGGGGCGCACGGTTATCACGATTGCACATCGTCTATCGACAATTTCTGATGCCGATCTCATTGTTGTGCTGGAAGACGGTGAAGTAGCGGAGCAGGGCACTCATGACGCCCTGCTGAAGCGCAAAGGGCGCTATGCAAGCTTATGGGCAAGGCAAAGCAGCGAGGACGACGCAGCATAAGGGTTGCCTATTCAGCGGCCTCTATATGACCAGTCGATGTATTTCTGGCGGTTTCAGCATTGTCGTCTGATGGTGATGCTTCGCTTGAACCAACAGTTTCTATGTCGTTTGGTCCGGGTTCGGGTGTCTCGCCTACAGCTTGATCGTTGTAGCCGTCCCACATGATTTCAGGGGGGGCTATGCGGCGGACCGCTGTTTGTAGCGCCATATCGCGAGCAATGCGGCTGGCGCTGCCGAGAGACAGCGCGGCAAGCGCACGTGCAGCCCATCCGAGATAAGTGGATACCCAGACACGTAGAGCCAGCATTGATGGCGTAAACACCAACGTCAAAACTGTCGCGATGCCCAGTCCGAAAACGACAGCTGTTGCAAGCTGCTTCCACCAGAGTGCCGTGGGACTATCAATCGAATAACCGCCATTGATAAAGTCGAGGCTGAGGCCAAACATCATAGGCGCAAGGCCTGCCATTGTTGTGATTGTGGTCAGCAACACTGGTCGTATTCGGTCTTCTGCGGTGCGCACGATAGCTTCTTGGCGCGGCATGTATGAGGAATATTCCTGATAGGTATCAATCAGAACGATGTTGTTGTTCACGACAATACCCGCAAGCGCGACAATGCCCGTACCCGTCATGATAATTGAGAAGGTTTGGCCCATGACCAACATGCCGATGAGCACCCCTGCCGTTGAGAGGACAACCGCAAGAAGGACGAGAACTGAGTTATAAAAGCTGTTGAACTGGGCAAGCAATATTATGAACATGAGCCCAAGCGCCCCCGTGAAAGCCGAGCTTAGAAAGGCTTGGCTTTCGGCTTCATCTTCTTGATCTCCGGTCCACTCCCATGCGACCCCTTCAGGAAAGGGCGCGGTCTGGAGCCAAGATGTGATCGCTTCAATTCTGTTTGCAGGTGTGAGCGGCACGGCTTCAAAACCCTCACGCTCACTTTGTGCTTGCAGGGCGGCATCTTCATTCCAATCAGCCGCGGAGATAAGTTGCGTCTCGTTCGTTTCGGCATTGGTCAGAAGCATTGTCGCGTTGACCACCCCTGCCTTTACATCAAAGAACCGCATTTGGTCAGCGCGGTTGATTTCGGCTAGTTTGGCCACAGGTTTGCGTGTCAGGAAGTTTGAGAGAGGTATAAGCCCATCCGCAGTTCGCAGTTTGAGTGTATCAAGTGTGCTCAATACGCGGTCTTTTTCTGGTAGCCGCACGCGAATTTCGATTTCCTCGTCAGAGCTATCAACGCGCATCGTATCAAGAAGTATGCCGCGCGTGACGAGTTGGATCATGCCGCCGACAGTCTGGACATCTGCACCATATCTCCCAGCCTCTTGGACGTCGACATCAAGCTGCCAGTCAATTCCGGGGAGGGGGAGCGTATCTTCTTGAAGTGTCAGGCCTTCGGTTGCATCGAATTTGGCTCGTGCCGTTTGGGCTGCGCTGATCAAGTCTTCCCAATCATCCGCCTTGAGGCGCAAATGGACAGGCTTTGCAGAAGCGGGGCCACGTGAGGCTGCAAGAATTTCTATTTTTGTTCCGGGGAGATCGGACAGTTGTTCTGTAAGTTCTTGTAGTACAAGATCACCATCGAGGTCGGGCCGATCTCTTCGATCTTCCCATGGGATCGTTTCAAACTGAATTTGCCCAATCGTATCATTGGGGGGCTGAGCGCCGCCAGTATTGGTATTGAGGCCACTGTCACCTGCAAAAGAGAACGCGTTGTCGATTCCTGGATGAGCGAGGACAATGCCTTCGGCACGCTTGATCAAGTCGTCTTTTTGCTCAAGTGAAAGGTTTCCCCGTGCTCTTACATAGACGATCGCCATTTCAGGCTCAGATTCTACGAAAAACTCAGTTCCGTTGTTATTGGAGCCGTAATATCCAAAGACAGACATCACGAAAAATAGGACGGCAGCGGCCGACACCACGGGCATGATTGGATTGCCTGTAATGAGTTGAATAAACTGGCCAAAATATGTGCGCCTGCGCCCAGCCTGAACGGACGTTTTCTTCCAAGCAATTTGAGCTGCGCCCAATGTGATCGAGGAGGCAAAGCTTCCAAGTAAAAACAAAACCATACCCGGAAGCAGCGATATCACCCCTTCAAAGATAGGCGTTCCCCCAAAGAGGTAGCCTGGGTTGAGCGTTTGCATGGCGCCGAGAAAGACGAGGTAGAGCGATGGTAGAACCAAGGCTGCCCTAAGCCACCATGGTGTCGCTGCACGGAGCACGTCAGCTGAGCGACCAAAGAGGCGGCTCATGCGCCCTGAAACCCCGCCCATCACAGGCAGATATATCAAAGCCACAATAAGTGAGGCCGAGAGAACAAAAATGAGCGTAACGGGTAGCATCCCCATGAACTGGCCTGGCACGCCTGGCCAAAAGAGCATTGGGAGGAACGCGCAAAGCGTCGTTGCCGTTGAGCTTACGACCGGCCAGAACATCCTTTTGGCAGCTTCAACATAGGCGTGCATCGGGCCAGTGCCCTCGGAAATACGTTTATCTGCGTATTCGACAACTACGATCGCGCCGTCCACCAACATCCCCACCGCGAGGATAAGCCCAAACATAACAATGTTTGAAATCGTTACCCCCATCAGAGCTAAGAATGCAAAACAGAGCAAGAAAGACGTTGGAATAGCAAAGCCGACGAGCAGTGCAGGGCGCACACCAAGGGCCGCGAGGATCACGACCATGACAAGTGCGATGGCTGTCAGTACAGAGCCTTCAAGTTGCGAAATCATCGAGCCGACGACGCGCGACTGGTCATTCGATGTGCCGACATAGACTGCAGATTGAAGCTCTGTGGGCCATTCTGCGCTCGCACGAGCGACCACGGCTTTTACATCGTCAGCCATATCGAGAAGGTTGAACCCCTTCCGCTTCACAACTTGAAGCGCAACAGTGGTTTCTCCGTTAAAGCGCGCGGTTCCGAGCCTGTCCTCAAATGTCAGCCTGATCTCTGCAAGATCGCCCAAGGTGACGATGCGATCTCCGTTTACTTTCACTGGAAGATTGTAGACGTCCTGTGGCTCACTAAAGCTTGATGGAATTTTGACAGAGAATGCACCTGTTGAGCTTTCAACTTCACCCGCTGCGATCAGCTGGTTGTTGTTGCGCACAACGCTTATCAGTTCACCTGCGGTAACATTGTAAGCCTCAAGTCTCAGTGGATCGATGAGAACTTCGAGCATTTCGTCACGTTTGCCAGCGATACCAGCCTCCAGGACAGCATCTAGGCTTTCGATCTTGTCTTTTAGGTTTTCCGCTACCCGAGACATGGTGCGTTCAGGGACATCACCCGTCAGATTGATGATCAAAACAGGAAATTCAGAGAAATTTATTTCGTTTATTGAATATTTCTCAGCCCCGTCAGGAAAAGCCGCTTCGGCGGCATTCATGGCCTCACGTACATCTGCCATAACGGCTGATTTATCCCAACCAAATTCAAATTCTATAAAGATACCGGCATAGTTTTCAGCCGCTGTGGCCGACATCGAAGCAAGGCCATCAAGGTCAGCCAGTTCTGTTTCCATAACCTTTACAAGCAGTGTCTCGCTGTCGCTTGCTGAGATACCGGGGAAGGGAACCGAGATAAACAAACCGGGTATTTGAATGTCAGGCTCGCCCTCTTTGGGCAGGTTTGCATAGGCAAAGCCGCCGACGAGCAGCGACAGAACGATAAAGGCCATTATCATCCGCGCACGGGCGGCGGCCCAATCTACCAAGCCAGTCATTGGACAACATCCTGATACTCTGGCGCGACAAGCACACCGTCCACGACATATTCTTGGCCGATGATAATTATGTCGGCTTCATCAGGTAGGCCAGAAAGCCAAACACCTCTTACATCGTCGCGCAATAGTGTCACGGTTTGGAATATGGCGTGCATCGAACTATCGACAAGTCGAACACCAAGCAGTCCTGTATCGTCTAGAGTCAGTGCGGATTGCGGAACTAAATGTGCCGTGCGGCCTTCTGCGCCGATAATTATTTCAGCTGTTTGACCGTCGCGAATGGCGAGGTCGGGGTTTGGAACTTCAATCTCAACTCGGAAGGTTCGTGTGAGTTGATCTGCGCTTCTGCCAAGAAAACTCACGGCGCCTGTCACGTTTTGTCCTGTCGTGAGGCGGCCGCCGGCGCGTGCACCAACTTTGACGCGATCCACTTGTGTTTCGGGGACAAAGCCGACGAGTTTGATTGGATCGAGCTGTATCACGGTGGCGCAGGCTCCGCCCGGCTGAATGAGAGACCCTAGCTCGGCTGTGTCGCTCTCCAATAGCCCTTGAAATGGCGCTCTTATTTCGAGGCGCGAGATTTCTTTCTTGGAAGCATCCACGCCTGCTTGGGCAGACTCAATCGCTGCTTGAACACCTAACATTCCAGATTGTGAGGTTTTAACTTCGGCTTCAGCTGATTTGACTGCAGCTTCTGCGCCGCGCACGGCAGCAGCTGTTGCGGCGACGCGCGAGTCTGACGCAAATCCACCTTTCGAAAGCTTGCGCGCTGCATTGTCATTTATAAGGGCTTCTTCTAGCTGAGCTTTTGCTTGCTCCAATTGCGCCTGTGCTCGAGGAATCTGCGCTTCAGTTTCTGGGATCCGCGCACGGGCCTCAGCCAGCCGTGCCTCGGATTCTGCGAGAATTGATCCTCGTGTTCCCGTATCCAGCTGACAAAGGATTTGCCCCTCATCTACAAAAGCGCCTTTGCGCAAGGGGGGGGAAACAACCAATCCAGAGGTTTCTGATCGCACATCTACCTGACGTGCAGCCTCCGTTTGGCCGCGCAAGATGACCGCGCTGTCAATTTCTTGAGCGCGCGATTTGATTGCAATCACGCCAACCCGGCGTGAACTTTTGGTGTTCTCATTGGAGGCGGTGGATACGGTTTCAGTCGGGACTGCCTTGTCAGTTCCAGTTGCGAAGCTCATCAATGTGTCTCGATGGACGACAAGGAAAAATAGAAAAACCGTTACCAATATCGCTGTCAGGAATGGGACTAGCCGCATTTGTGCCTCTTAATATGGGAAATTTGAACCTAATTAGAGCCCAATATTCCAATTTACGAACCCCGTTTTTAAATAGATCAGTTTTCCTAAACTGTCTAGTTTAGTTTGGGCCGGTGTGATCCGGAGCGGCCATCTCATTTCTCGCGCATTTACGCTTCACTGCCGATCGTTAATGCAGGTCTTGGCAGTGGCCAGCCAAGACTGTATGAGGGTCAAAACCGAAAGGGCAACGGCGTGAGCGATACTGACAGTTTTATTGAAGAAGTCACCGAAGAGGTGCGTCGTGATAGGCTTTTTGCTTGGACGAAGCGCTATGGTTGGATGGTGATTGGCGCGGTGATTATTGTTGTCGGGGGTGCGGGCTTTATCGAATATCGAAAAGCTCAAGCCACGGCGCAATATCAGGCCTTTGGTGACGCTATACTCGCGGCTTTGGATAATAATGCGGCCGCCGAACGAGCCATGGCGCTTGCCTCTATTCAAGGCATTGATGTGGGCGGGCGCGCTGTTCTCGACTTGCTGACGTCGAAAGAACAGTTTGATGCTGGAAGCCAAAAAGAGGCGCAAGAAACGCTTCAGTTGCTTGCTAGCGACGCAGATGTGCCACTCGTCTATCGTCAGGTGGCGAGCTTTAAGCTTCTTGCATTGCAAGAAAATCAGCTGAGTTTGGCCGAACGCAAAGCGGGCTATGAAGCTTTGATTGGTGGAAATCCACAGCTGGAAGTTCTGGTGGAAGAGCAACTGGCTTTGATTGAGATCGAGCAAGGCAACACAGAAGAAGCGATTGCGGCACTGAGCAGCATCGTACAAGATAGCGAAGCAACGCCTGGGCTGCGCCGCCGTGCGACACAGCTTATTGTTGCTCTTGGCGGTGATGTGCCTGTAGTGGCGACAGCCCAAGAGCAAAGCAAGTAGTAGACCAATAGCCTGAACGAGGCGCGAGGGATAAAGTCGATGAAAAAACGTCTGCCAAATCTGGGTTCGCTTGCGTGCTGCGTGGGTGTTCTGTCATTTTTAATGTTGAGTGCCTGTGAGGAACCAGAAACAATATTGGCTGGCAAGCGTGAACCACTGCGGGCAGAAGAAGCAGGCAACAAAGTGGTGAATGCGGGTTTGACTGAGAACCGCTCTGAGCCCGTTGCGCTAAGCCAAGCGCAGAGCAACGCAAACTGGCTTCAACGTCATAACAGCCCGCACACCCGCATCGATCATCCCGCATTTGGCGGCGCGTTGGAGCCGATCTGGAGTGTGAATATCGGCTCAGGTAACAGCCGTTTTGGTCGGATTGTGTCAGAGCCAGTTGTTTTAGATGGAAAAGTATTCACTCTTGACTCAGAGGCGCGCGTTTCGGCCACCTCGACATCTGGGGCCGCGCTCTGGAACGTCAGCCTTGTACCAGAGCGTGATAGCGGTCGTGATGCGACAGGAGGTGGTTTAGCGGCCTCCAAAGGTGTTGTTTATGCTGCATCAGGGTTCGGTGTTGTTTCGGCGCTTGACGCCAAAACGGGACAAGAGCTCTGGGTGCAAAAACTGCAAGCATCAGCGACAGGCTCGCCTACTGTGCGTGATGGCATCGTCTATCTTGTTGCGGGCGATTCAACGGCTTGGGCACTGAATGCTGAAAGCGGCCGTATTCTTTGGCAACTTGGATCCTCAGCTGACAAAAACAATATCCTTGGTGGACCTGCTCCAGCGGTTTCGGACAGCTTGGTGGTTTTTTCGTTTGGATCAAACGAGTTGCAAGCAGCCTTCAAGCAGGGCGGTCTGCGTGTTTGGGATTCGGTCATTTCGGGCCAGCGGCGTGGTTTTACGCGCAGTCGGATAACGGACATCACGGGTGACCCAGTCATCTCAGGTAACCTTGTTTTCGCGGGGACACAATCGGGGCGTATGGTTGCGCTGGATGTGGCTACTGGCGAACGGCTCTGGACAGCTGAAGAGGGCCCGATGAGCCCAGTTTGGGTCAATGGCGATGATGTTTTCCTTGTGTCAGATGGCAACGAACTTGTTCGCCTTAGCGCAAAAACAGGCGAGCGGGTTTGGGGCGTGAAGCTGCCGTTTTTTGTGAAAGACCGACCAAAGCGGCAAGCGGGGCTCTTTGCGCATTATGGGCCAGTTCTGGCAGGTGGGCGGCTGTATGTCGCTTCTAGCGATGGTTTGATCAGAGCCTTTGACCCGACAAATGGAGCTCTCTTGCAAACAGGAGAAATTCCAGGTGGTGCGACGACGAGCCCTGTATTCGCGGGAGGGGTCATGTTTGTCGTGAGCGGTAAAGGGCAACTTTTCGCTTTCCGTTGACCCTAAACTCGGTTAGGTGCGGCTTTCTGCGACTGGAGCGCTTTTAGAATGAGCTTTACCTTGGCCATAGTCGGCCGTCCCAATGTGGGCAAATCAACTCTTTTCAACCGTTTGGTCGGGAAACGTCTTGCTTTGGTTGATGATCAACCTGGAGTGACTCGTGACCTACGCGAAGGAGAAGCGAAGCTCGGAGATCTCCGTTTCACCGTGATCGACACAGCGGGACTGGAGGATGCGACTGACGATTCCCTTCAAGGGCGCATGCGCCGTTTGACCGAGCGTGCCGTAGAAATGGCAGACGCCTGCTTATTTATGATTGATGCGCGCGCTGGTGTTACGCCGACAGACGAAGTCTTTGCAGACATCCTGCGCCGTAAAGGGTCTCCCGTATTTGTTGCTGCGAACAAAGCGGAAGGCATGGCCGCTGATGCTGGTGTGATGGAAGCCTATGGATTGGGACTTGGTGATCCTATTCGTTTATCAGCAGAGCATGGCGAGGGCCTAAACGAACTCTATACTGCTCTTATGCCTTTGGCCGATCAGTATGAAGAGCGCGCAAAAGAAGACGCGCCTGCTATTGATGTGACCGTCCACGAGGATGAAGACGCACCTGATCATACTCCGACTGAGAAAAAACCGCTTCAGATTGCCGTTGTTGGACGTCCGAATGCTGGCAAGTCAACGCTGATCAACAAAATCCTTGGTGAAGATCGCCTGCTTACGGGGCCAGAGGCTGGGATTACACGTGATGCGATCTCCCTCACGCTTGATTGGTCGGGTACCCCGGTACGTATCTTTGACACGGCCGGTATGCGTAAAAAAGCCAAGGTGCAGGATAAACTTGAAAAGCTATCTGTATCGGATGGATTGCGCGCGGTTAAGTTTGCTGAAGTTGTCGTTGTTTTGCTCGATGCCGCTATTCCGTTTGAACAACAAGATCTTCGCATTGCAGACCTTGCCGAACGTGAAGGGCGCGCAGTCGTCGTAGCTGTTAACAAATGGGATGTTGAGGACGACAAGCAAGATAAGTTGAAAGAGCTCAAAGAAGCCTTTACGCGATTGCTGCCTCAGTTGCGAGGCGCTCCACTTATCACTGTCTCAGCCAAAACAGGTCGTGGACTTGAACGCTTGCATGATGCAATTCGCAAAGCGCATGATGTCTGGAACAAGCGGATTACGACTGCACATCTGAACCGTTGGCTCGATGGCATGGTCCAAGCGCATCCGCCCCCCGCGCCGCAGGGGAAGCGCATCAAGCTGCGTTATATGACACAGGCGAAAACGCGTCCGCCCGGATTTATCGTTATGTGTTCGCATCCAGACAAGATGCCAGCTGCATATTCGCGATATTTGGTGAACGGCCTGCGGGAAGACTTTGACATGCCAGGATCGCCCATTCGCATGACAATGCGCGGCCAAAGCGACAAAAACCCATACAAGGGACGCAAGAAGGCTCCGCCGTCAAAGCTGAGAAAGCACACTCAAGGTCGCAAGAAAGACTAGGTGCTCCGGGCTTTAATGAGCCCGATCAGCAAGTAGCCTATTCCCACAGTACAAAGCGCTATGACACTTGTGTTTAGCGGCTCAAAATTGCTGACGACAATTCCGACCAGTGCCCAAATCACGGCGATCGGATACGACAGAGACTTCGGGCGAGCTTTTTGCATTGCGACCGCTATGATGAGAGCAATCGAGAGACTGACATAGGCCGCGATGTCTTGTGTCGCATATCCATAGCCTGCGAGGACTAGACCGACAGAGACGCTTGAGGCCGCTGTGAGCCACCCTGCATAAATGCCGATCGGTTCTCTTTGCCACCAAGCGTCATCATCACTTGCCCTTACGAATGCTGCAAGGGCGGCGATAAGCATGAGCCAGATTTGAACGGTTGCCCAGATCACAGAGATTTGGGCAACCGCGATCCAAGATGCGCCGATGGCGAGGCTGATGAAAAGGGCGGGCCTTGAGCTTGTCCACGCAATGGCATCAACGCGCCTGAAGAGACCGAAACCTGTTCCTGCAACGAGCCATAGATAAATCGGTCCCCAAATTGAAAATGCGTAACCTGCCGGCTGAATAGCAGGGTCGATTTGAGGCATCGGAAATTGGTTGCCCTCAAATCCTTTGAACCCCGAGGTGAAGAACGGGGATGCTGCAAACAATATCGCTGCGGTAAACGTGGCTAAGGCGAGCAATCTGTTCATTTGATCAGGCTATGGTTGAATTTTCGTAAACTCAAGACAATGATCCATCTACGTTAAGCGTAGTTTTCCCGCCGACGTAAGGGTGCAGAGCCTTAGGCAGAATAACCGATCCATCCTCTTGCTGCCCGTTTTCCAGAACGGCAATCAGTGCGCGCCCAACGGCCAAGCCTGAACCATTCAAAGTATGGACATGTTGCGGCTTCCCGCCGTCTGCGGGTTTGAACCGAGCTTGCATACGGCGTGCTTGAAAGTCTCCACAGACAGAAACCGAGCTGATTTCGCGGTACTTTCCTTGGCCTGGTAACCAAACCTCGATGTCATGTGTCTTGATGGCGCCGAAGCCGATATCACCCGTGCACAGGACGACAGTACGATACGGGAGCTCTAGTTTTTCAAGAATACCTTCGGCACAACGCGTCATGCGATCGTGCTCTTCCAAACTTTTGTCTGGATGAGTGATCGAAACCATTTCCACCTTTTCAAACTGGTGTTGGCGCAGCATGCCTGAAGTGTCGCGTCCAGCACTTCCAGCCTCAGAACGGAAGCATTGTGTGTGCGCAACGAAGCGTCGGGGCAGGGTATTCTCTTCTACTGTCATACCATTGACGATGTTCGTCAGGGTAACTTCTGCTGTGGGCACGAGCCACCAGCCGTTTGTGGTTTGATAGCTGTCCTCGCCGAACTTCGGGAGCTGGCCAGTGCCGTACATCATCTCTTCTTTTACAAGAACAGGAGTCCAGGTTTCGGTCAGGCCATTTTCCTCGATGTGCGTGTCTAGCATGAATTGAGCCAAAGCACGGTGCAGGCGAGCAACAGAGCCCGAAAGAACAACAAAACGGCTGCCAGAAAGCTTGGCCGCTGTTTCAAAGTCCATCCCTAGCTTTACACATTCCAGCTCGAAGTGTTCTCGGGCCGAAAAATTCACGGCCGCGGGTGTCCCCCAGCTGCGCACCTCACTGTTGTCTGCTTCATCTGCGCCCACAGGAACGTCTTCGTGCAGCAGATTAGGCAGAGCGCCAAGCATTTCAGTCAGAGCTGCGTCTAGGGTCTTGGCTTCTACTTGAAGGGTAGCCACCTCAGCTTTTTGTGCAGCGACTTCGTCTCGGAGCTTTTCAAAGAGAGCCGTATCGCCAGAGGCTTTTGCCGCACCAATTTCTTTTGCCGCTTTGTTTTGGGCTGCTTGCGCAGTTTCAGCCGCCAAAATTTTGCTACGACGCTCTTCGTCGAGTTTCAGAATGTGGCCTGAGACTGGTGCGAGCCCTCGGCGTGCCATCACGGCATCAAATTCGCTGGGGTTTTCACGGATCACGCGAATATCGTGCATCTCACTTGTCCTTTTGAGGAATAAATCTTGCTGCCGCCTTATGACCGATTTTGTGGCCCAAGGTAAACGGGTCATTGTACCTTGCTTCTATTCGGCTTTGCCCATTGCAAACAATCCTGTTCAGGCATAGGTAATGCTGGATTTGAAGGGCTTTGCCCATAATTAGACCACGACGGGGGCGCATATGAGACCTGGTGACTTGCTGATGTTGGCCGCGATTTTCGCGATCATGTATTTCCTTTTGATCCGACCACAGCAGAAAAAAATGAAAGAGCATCAACAGATGATCGAGAACATCCGCCGTGGTGACCAAGTGATCACACAGGGTGGAATTATCGGCAAAGTTGTTAAGGTCCGTGAGGATGGAGAGCTTGAAGTCGAGATAGCAGATGCTGTGAAAGTGCGCGTCATCAAAGGCACGATTGCTCAAGTTTTGAATAAAACAGAGCCAGCAAAAGCTTAAGCTTCCCAAGTAACTAAAGCACGAGGCGGAGCCCATAATGCTTCAGATTGATACATGGAAACGGGTGCTGATCTGGCTCGTTGTGGTTGCGGGTATTATGCTTGCTTTGCCAAATGGCTTCTACACTCGCGTCGAGACACACAATGACGCAGTGAAGGCGCTGGAGGCTGGGGGGAGTGCTGCGGGTCTTTCTGAGCAGGCCGATATGTGGCCGACCTATTTGCCGTCTGGATTGGTTAATCTGGGGCTAGATTTGCGCGGTGGAGCGCATTTGCTCGCCGAAGTAAAAGTCGCCGATGTATACGCCGCAAGGATCAAGGGCAGCTGGCCTGAGATCAGAGATCTCCTGCGCGAAGAGCGCGCGCGTGTGGGCACAGTGCGTCTGCAGAAAAGCGCAGATGACGAGCTGCGCATTAAAATCTCCAAACCAGAACAGCTACAGGTAGCAGCAAGTCTTATCCGCGGTCTTGCTCGACCAGTGACTAGTTTGTCTGGTGCTGGTGCTCGCGATATTGAAGTGAGCGTTGAGGGAGATGTGATTATCGTTCAGCTCTCCGAGGCTGAGAAGTTAGCCACAGATGAACGCACGGTACGTCAGTCTCTTGAAATCATTCGGCGCCGTATCGATGAAGTGGGAACCCGCGAGCCTACAATCCAGCGTCAGGGCGTTGATCGCATACTGATCCAGGTTCCCGGGTTGGGCAGTGCTGCTGAGTTGAAATCCATAATCGGGACTACAGCTCAATTAACCTTTCATTCGGTCGTAAGTCGGGCAAACAGTGCTGATGCACCAGCGGGGGCAGGGAACTATGTGCTGCCGTCACTTGATGAAGATGGCGTTTTTTATGTGCTTGAAGAAGCGGCTGTTGTTTCGGGTGAAGATCTTGTCGACGCCCAGCCTGACTTTGATCAAAATGGAAGACCTGCTGTTTCCTTCAGGTTCAATACAACTGGCGCGCGGCGTTTTGGCGATTACACGGCTGAGAATATCGGCTCACCCTTTGCGATTGTGCTCGACAGTGAAGTGATATCGGCGCCTGTTATTCAAAGTCATATCGCCGGTGGGTCTGGTATTATTACTGGTAATTTTTCGCTCGAAGAAAGCACCAACCTAGCTGTTTTGCTGCGCGCTGGTGCTCTGCCAGCGGGTCTTGAGTTTCTTGAAGAACGTACAATCGGACCAGAGCTCGGCGCGGACAGCATCGAAGCTGGAAAGCTCGCCTGCATCGTCGCGTTTGTTGGTGTGCTTGTCTTTATGGTTCTGAGCTATGGCACTTTTGGTGTTTTTGCCAACTTCGCTCTCGTGATTAACGTGATTTTGATATTCGGACTGCTTTCGATGTTAGGTGCCACGCTGACGCTTCCCGGAATTGCAGGAATTGTTTTGACCATTGGTATGGCAGTTGATGCAAATGTTCTGGTGTTTGAACGTATTCGGGAAGAGCTGAAGTCAGCAAAAGGCCCTGCTAGAGCGATTGATTTGGGCTACGAAAAAGCGCTGTCAGCGATTGTGGACGCCAACATTACCACATTCATCACGGCGGTCATTCTATATGCAGTTGGATCGGGGCCTGTACGAGGCTTTGCGATCACACTTGGACTAGGCATTTTGACATCTGTCTTCACGGCTATTTTCGTAACGCGTCTGATTGTTGTGATCTGGTTTGAACGCCGTAAACCCAAAACGATAGAGGTCTAAACCATGCGATTGAGACTTGTTCCGCAGGACACGAATTGGGATTTCTTTGATCGATACAAACTTTGGCTCGGTATTTCAGCCTTTATGATGGTTGTAGCCTTTGCAAGTTTTGTGTTGCAGGGGCTGAATTACGGTATTGATTTCAGAGGCGGTACTACGATCCGTACTGATAGCAGCATGCCGATCGTAATTGCCGATTATCGCGATTCTATCGAACCTCTAGGTTTGGGCGATATCACCATTACTGAGGTGTTTGATCCGAGCTTTGGTGCGGACAAAAATGTGGCGATGATCCGTATTCAGGCGCAAGATGGTGAAGAAGCCGTGACGTCAGAAGTGATTGAAGCGGTTCTGCTTGCTCTGCAAGAAAAGGCACCTGACATTACTTTTAGCTCTGTTGAGAGCGTTGGGCCAAAGGTTTCTGGAGAGCTCATTCAAACGGCTATGATTGCTGTGGTTTTGGCTATTGGAGCAGTGCTCATCTACATTTGGCTGAGATTTGAATGGCAGTTTGCGGTTGGTGCTGTTGTGGCACTGGTGCATGATGTTTTACTAACCATTGGGGTATTTTCGGAACTCCAAATTCGTTTTGACCTTGCGATCATCGCGGCACTTCTAACAATTGTCGGCTACTCGCTGAACGATACGGTTGTTGTGTTTGACCGTGTTCGTGAGAACCTCCGCAAATACAAACAGAAACCGCTCAAAGAAGTGATGAACATTTCGATCAACGAGACTTTGAGCCGGACGATGATGACGTCGGTGACCACTCTGCTAGCTCTCTTAGCACTGTTCTTTCTTGGGGGAGACGTGATCCGTGGTTTCGTTTTCGCTATGATCTGGGGCGTTATTGTAGGCACGTATAGTTCTGTTTTTGTAGCCTCGACGATATTGCTGTGGCTTGGCGTGAAACGCGACTGGACCAAACCTAACGCGACTGCAGGAAATCAATTTGCCAATGTGGATGCCTGAATTAATCAGTCATGCTGTCCAACACGATGGTTTTTACTGGTTAGTTTTGGTCGTTTTTATTGCAGGGGTTGTCAGGGGCTTTTCTGGGTTTGGAACAGCGATGGTTTTCATCCCTTTTACAAGCCAATTTATGGACCCAGTCTCGGTTCTTGTTGCTCTAACAGTTATGGATATTTTTGGCCCCATACCCAATCTGCCGCGTGCGTGGCGAGACGGTGAGCCCAGCAGTGTTGCACGTCTTGGCTTCGCGACCCTAGTGGCCCTCCCTGCGGGGATATATTTCCTCTTGACTGTTCCTGCCGAGATTTTTCGTTACGCTGTTTCAATATTGGCCATTGTTGTGCCTTTATCTTTGTTGGCGGGACTGCGCTACCGCGGCCAAATAACGCCAAAGCTACTTTATGTTTGCGGAGCCATTGCCGGCATCACAGGGGGTGCTGTGGGATTGCCTGGTCCTCCCATTATCATGCTTTTTGCTGCAAGCACCAAAGCGGTCAGCTGTATTCGCGCAAATATCATGATGTATTTGTTTGTCTTCGATGTTTTTTTGCTGTTTTGGTTCGCTATGAAAGGGCATCTTGAGGCTCTGCCCATTACTTTGGGGCTGTTATTTCTTGTGCCTTCTGTGGCTGGCAACATCTTAGGGGCAAAGGTTTTTGACCCCGCTCGTGAAAAGCTATATCGCGGGATAGCCTACTTAGTAATTTTTACTGCGGCACTTACATCATTGCCTCTTTGGGACTGAAATATGAAATTGACTGAAATGCACTTTGCCGAAGCCCAGCCTGTCGAGAGCTATGGACAGGGTTTTTTCAAAATTGGAGGTCATCGTATTGAGAGTGGAATGCTATTGACCGCTGAGGGCGCAAAACTTTGGGGGGGGTATGACGATTTTCAGAGCCTCCTTGCGCTCCAGGGGGCCGTTGATGTGATTTTCGTGGGAACAGGTGCTGAGATTGCACATTTACCGTCAGACTTGAGACAAAAAATTGAAGCGACAGGAATGGGTGTTGAAGTCATGAATTCACCCGCTGCATGCCGAACTTACAATGTACTTGCGGCAGAAGGCCGCCGCGTTGCCCTTGCCGCCTTACCTGTTTAAGGACTTCTCTATGGAGCTTCACGTTCAAAAACTTAGCGTTGCACGTGGTGGTTTGGCTGTGCTGAAAGATGTGAGCTTTAGCCTCAGTGCTGGACAGGCTCTTGTAATCCGTGGTCCTAACGGGATTGGAAAAACCACTTTGTTGCGAACCCTTGCAGGATTGCAGCCTGCATTGGCAGGTGAGATAAATCTTGATCCTGATATGACGGCTTATGCTGCGCATGTGGATGGCATAAAGGCGACGCTTTCGGTCGAGGAGAACTTGGCTTTTTGGGCCAGCATTTTTGGGACAAAGGGTATCGAGGCTGCAATTATTGCATTTGCTTTATCCGACTTGAGAGACAGGCCCGCTGGGACGCTGTCGGCGGGACAAAAGCGCAGACTTGGTCTCGCACGATTGATGGTCACAGGCCGACCGGTTTGGGTTCTCGATGAACCGACAGTCTCTTTGGACCAAGTCGCGGTCACTATGTTTGGCAAGGTCATTGAAGCTCACTTAGAAGCTGGGGGTGCTGCGATCATGGCCACACACATTGATCTAGGCTTAAAAAACGCAATATCGCTTGATCTTGGCGCATATAAGGCAACGTCTGCTCTTGAGGATAACTTTGATGAGGCTTTTCTATGATCGCGCTTCTGAGACGGGATTTGCGCCTCGCTGTCCGCGCAGGAGGGGGCTTCGGCCTCGGGCTCTCTTTTTTCCTTATTGTCGTTGTCCTCATCCCATTTGGTGTCGGCCCTGAGACCAATCTGTTGGGACGGATTGCACCTGGAGTATTGTGGGTGGCTGCGCTCTTGGCTTGCCTTCTCTCTTTGGATCGTATGTTCGCGCTAGACTTTGAAGACGGTTCACTCGATCTGCTGGCAACTTCGCCTCTTCCGCTCGAAGGCATCATCACGGTAAAAGCTGTTGCCCATTGGTTGACGACTGGCTTGCCACTTGTCATGGCAACACCCGTTTTTGCGCTTTTGATGAGCTTACCTAGCACTGGGTATCTTGCGATCATGGTTTCATTGCTTTTGGGGACACCTGCGCTCTCGATTATTGGTGCGTTTGGAGCGTGCTTAACCGTTGGGATCAAGCGGGGAGGATTGCTGCTCAGTCTCTTGGTTTTGCCTCTTTATGTCCCAACGCTTATATTTGGTGCCGAGCTCGCCAGACTGGGGGCTGAGGGCCAGACATATACAACACCTCTCTTAATGCTTTCTGGGATCAGTCTCGCGGCCTTGGCGCTTTTACCAATTGCTAGTGCGGCGGTGCTCAGAGTGAACTTGCGCTAATGTGATATCAGAGTGCTGGCATTTGTTGACAAATTCAGGCATGGGAATATTTAAAAGGGGAAGAGCTCAATGGCGTCGATTTGGGAATATGCAAACCCGCTGAAGTTTATGCGGACCACGGAAGCCGCACTGCCATTTATAGCTGTGGCAGCTGCAGTTTGTCTGCTGACTGGCCTTGGCTGGGGTTTTTTCTTCACGCCTGATGACTTTCGCCAGGGCTCGACTGTGAAAATTTTCTACATCCACGTCCCCAGTGCGATGATGGCGATCAATATTTGGGTAATGATGTTGATCACGTCGTTGGTTTGGATCGTTCGGCGGCATCACGTAAGCGCATTGGCAGCTCGCGCAGCTGCACCCGTTGGTGCAATCATGACACTTATCGCGCTTTTCACAGGCGCGGTCTGGGGGCAGCCAATGTGGGGAACATGGTGGGCATGGGATCCGCGATTAACGTCCTTCCTGATCCTATTTCTTTTTTACTTGGGGTATATAGCGCTTTGGAGTGCGATAGAAAACGACGATACCGCTGCTGATTTGACGAGTGTTTTGTGCCTTGTGGGTTCAGTTTTTGCTTTGTTATCCCGTTATGCTGTCAACTTCTGGAACCAAGGGCTTCATCAAGGGGCATCTCTGTCTTTGGACAAGAAAGAAAATGTTGCTGATGTCTTTTGGTACCCAGCACTTGTCTCAATTGCAGGATTTGTTTTGCTATTTGTTGCGCTGGTCATACTTCGCACGAATACAGAAATCAGAGCACGCCGCGCGCGCGCTCTCTTGGCACGGGAACGTTTGGGATGATGCCTGATCTTGGAAAATATGCAGTAGAAGTGTTGTCAGCGTATGCTGTTTCGATTGGTCTAATCGTTGCTATTGTTCTTTTAAGTCTGTCCCGAGCACGCCGCGTCAAAGCGGAGCTTGATGAAATCGAAAATCGGAGGAAGTCGCGTGGCTAAGGTATCCCCTGTGATGCTTGCCCCGCCACTGATCTTCGCGGGACTGGCTGTTTTAATGTTTCTCGGGCTTCAGCGCGAAGATCCTGATGCCTTACCATCCGCACTTGAGGGTAAGTCTGCTCCAGAGGTTGAGATTAAGCAACTTGGAACAGGCGTAACCTTCACGGATGAGACCTTGCGAGCCGAAGGTGTTAAGCTCGTGAATTTCTGGGCGAGTTGGTGTGCGCCATGTCGTGTCGAACACCCACAGCTTGAAGCGCTCGCGGAGAGTGGTATTGCGATCTATGGGGTGAATTATAAAGACAAAGCGCAAAATGCTCTAAAGTTTCTCGCAGATCTTGGTGATCCTTATAAAAGTATTGGAGCGGATGAAACTGGACGTATGGCCCTTAATTGGGGTGTTTACGGTGTCCCTGAGACATACGTTATAGATTCAAACGGTATTATCGTTTTGCGTTTTGCTGGTCCTATTACGAAACGCGCGATAGAGCAAACAATCCTACCCGCAATACAAGATGCGCAAACCGGCCTTTAGTCATTTTGTTAGAATGGTTGTGACCTGATTTGCGCGCTCAAGCGTTCGATGGACCGGGCATTTGTCTGCAATCTCGAGAAGTTTTTGGCGTTGATCAGCTGTTAGATCGCCTTCAAGTGTGATTTCGCGCTTAAATCCATCGATCCTTTCACCGCTGTTGCCCCCCGCGTCCTGAGCATGAACCTTTTCGTGGCTTACATCCACGCGGACATGATCAAGCGGCCAACCTTTACGCCTCGCATACATTCGAATGGTCATTGAAGTGCAGGCTCCGAGGCCAGCTGAAACAAACCCGTATGGAGACATTCCTTTGTTGCCCCCACCGTAAGCTTTGGGCTCGTCGGAAAGTGTATGATGGTATGGGCCAGACATCACGTCTTGTAAAAACCCAAGTGGGTCTACTTCTCGCACTCGGGTAATGCCTTCTGGCGCTCCAGGTGGTGGGGCAGGGGGACGGATGTCTAGGTATCGTGACACCCACGAGCTGATCACCTCTGCCGTATACTCAGCATCGTTAACACGGCTGATCAAATGATCAGCGTCATCCAACGTAATAAAGCTCTTCGGGTGTTTTGCAGTCATAAAGATTTTTGCGGCGTTATCTATGCTCACGATTTCGTCGCGTGGCGCATGTAGTACCAATAGAGCCTTTCCCAAAGTAGCCACTGCCTCGCGTAGCTTGTGCGTACTGATATCCTTCAAGAAGCTGTCTCGTATGGTAAATGGTCGCCCACCAAGACGAACTTCAGCAGAACCATATTCGACGATCTCTGCATGCTTTTCAGTAAAGTGTTCAATGACGTTTGCAGGCTCAAAAGGGGCTCCAATAGTGACAATGGCCTTCGCCGATTTGATCTGGTCTGCAACGGCCAAAACGGCAGCGCCTCCAAGGCTATGGCCAATAAGAAGGCTTGGTGGAAAGCCGCGCTCTGTCATGGCTTGGGTTGCGGCGAGCAAGTCGAGCATATTGGTTGAGAAGTTAGTGTTTGAAAACTCCCCTCCCGAATGTCCAAGGCCAGTAAAGTCAAAGCGCAACACCGCGATGCCCTGTGCGGCGAGCCTTTGGGCGATACGTTTCGCCGCGGGGATATCTTTTGAACAGGTAAAGCAGTGTGCAAATAAAGCACTGGCCAGATGTGGGCCTTCTGGTAAATCTAACCGTGCGGCCAGTTGGTGGCCGTCTTGGTTTGCGAATGTAAATTTTTCAACGACCATGTGAGCTCCTTGCGCACCTGAGGTAAGGGTATGATCCAGCTCTGCAAAGCGCCACCTATGTGACATGAGCTTCACGTTGATGTGACGCTGCGCAGTTCAGTCGTTGCAGTGATTTCAATTAAATCTTGATAATCCTTTAGGTGTTTGATGTGTTTAAAATGATTGGAAATAATGGGGTTAGGCGTTTGAATAGACCCACACATTATTGAAGAGGGCTCGATCTTGAAGAAACCAGCTTACTATGCGCCACAAGGTGGGCTTGCCCCTCAAACGCAATTGTTGACAGATCGGGCGATGTTTACGGAGGCCTATGCGGTAATCCCGAGAGGTACGTTTAGTGATATTGTGACGAGCCTTTTGCCTTTTTGGGATAAAGCTCGATTTTGGGTTATTGCTCGGCCGCTGTCTGGCTTTTCGGAAACGTTTTCGCAGTACATCGCCGAGGTTTCGCCCGGTGGCGGAAGTGACCGACCTGAAACGGAAGCAGGAGTGCAGGCTGTTCTCTTTGTGGTCGAAGGTGCTTTGACGCTGACCACTGAAGGTGTCGATCATCTCTTGGAGGCAGGCGGCTATGCCTATCTGCCGCCTGATGCCTCATGGTCCCTGAAAAACCATACAGACAATGCTGTGAAGTTTCACTGGGTTCGCAAGCGATATGAAGCTGTTTCAGGTCTTGAAGCCCCTGAGGCATTTGTCACCAACGAGAAAGAGATTGCCCCAACTGCGATGCCTGAAACAGACGGTAAGTGGGCGACAACACGGTTTGTTGACACGAACGATCTGCGCCATGATATGCATGTGAACGTGGTGACGTTTCAGCCGGGCGCCGTCATCCCTTTTGCGGAAACCCATGTCATGGAACACGGCCTTTATGTCCTCGAGGGCAAAGCTGTCTATCGCCTCAATCAAGATTGGGTTGAAGTTGAGGCGGGTGATTTTATGTGGCTTCGCGCGTTCTGCCCGCAAGCCTGCTATGCGGGGGGGCCGGGGCCATTTCGCTATTTGTTATATAAAGACGTAAATCGGCACATGAAGTTTCCTGCCTATCTTTGAGACGCGTGTGTCTATGTTTTCACTCAAAAAACCGGCGCTCAGGAGCGCCGGTTTTCATTTTGGGCAAAGCTCTAGTAAGGCTTAGTCCTCTTTTTGAAGTGATCCGCGACCATGGCCGGCATGTCCACCTGAGACTTCTTCTGTTGCTTCATCTGAAAGCTCTTCTGGCAAGATCAGGTTCAAAACAATCGCAATTGCAGCCGCTGGCAATAGTCCAGATGTCAGCAGCACTCTCGCAGTCGCGCCCATATGCTGAAGCGCATTCGGCTCAAGCTGCAGGCCAAGGCCAATCGAGAGGGCAATCGCGAAGATAACCATATTGCGTCGGTTCCAGTTCACATCAGAAAGCATTGAAATACCCGCAGCGACAACCATCCCAAACATAACGATCACACCGCCACCCAATACTTCAATTGGGACTGTGCGAATGACGCCACCTACTTTTGGAACAAGTCCACAAATAATTAGGAAGATGGCGCCGCATGTGACGACATGGCGGCTCATGACACCCGTCATGGCAATCAGGCCTACGTTTTGGCTAAAGGATGTATTTGGGAAGCCGCCGAAGATACCGGCAACTGCCGTGCCAAGCCCGTCCGCATAAGTTGCGCCTTCGATTTCTTTGTCGGTCGCTTCACGGCCTGCGCCACCTTTACAAATACCTGATACATCTCCAACGGTTTCGATCGCCGAGATGAAGGCCATAAGGCAAAAGCCGATAACTGCGGCTGCCGAGAACTCAAAACCGTATTTGAAAGGCTGCGGTAGGGCAAACGCGGCCGAGCGTGACCATGAGCTTGCGATAGCATCGAACGTTAGCATTCCAACAGCGAGCGCATAGATATAGCCCACGATCAGGCCAATCAGTACTGCCGAGATGGACAGCATTCCGCGTGTGAAAAACTTCAAACCAAGCGTGACGACGATCACAACAAGGGCTGCCGACCAATTGAGCAAGGAACCGTACTCTGGCGTTCCCATCGCTGGAACACCGCCAGCTGCATACTGAATGCCCACCTTTACGAGCGCGAGACCAATCATTGTCACAACGAGGCCTGTGACCAGCGGGGGAAGCGCAAAGCGGATTTTACCAATGACGGTCCCCAATAGGGCGTGAAAGATACCACCGATCAGCACGCCACCGAAAAGAGCGGCAAGCGCATCAACACCTTTGCCTGCTACAAGTGGAATCATAATTGGCAAAAAGGCAAAAGACGTCCCTTGAACGATAGGGAGTGCCGCGCCGACTGGGCCAATGGTTAGAGTTTGCATGAGTGTCGCAACGCCAGCAAAGAGCATCGACATTTGAATAAGGTAGAGCAGCTCTGGGAAATCTGGTGAGTTTGATCCAAAACCAAAACCTGCTGCGCCTGCTACAATGATGGCAGGTGTGACGTTTGATACGAACATCGCCAACACATGCTGAATCCCAAGGGGGATCGCTTTGGAAAGAGCTGGGGTGTAGTTCGGATCCCTGAGTTGTTCGGGTGTCCCAATTGAGTTCTGAGCCATAGTAACCTCCGTATGACTGTTGGTTTTCCCCCTTCTTATGGAGGGGCATTTGGTTAAACGTTCACGATATAAGAGTCTTGAAAGTAGTATTCTTCTAAGTTGGGGGTATCGCCAATACGGTCGATCACAATGTATTGGCCTTCGCGTTCAACAGGAGCCAGGACACCGTGCCACGTATTGCGATGTATGTTGATGGATTGTTGAGGCTCTGAGAGAAAGGCTCTTGGCTGTCCGGGTTTGCCTGAATTATCTTTGGCAACGCTAATAATCATGGGGACGCCAGACAGAGGTATAAATGCCTGACTGCCTTCTGGATGTCGCTCCATCATGTCGAGAGAGTAAGGAAAGTGTCTTGCTTGCGCGTCAAACAGGCTGATCCCAGCCCGACCCGATCCGAAGTCAAGCTTTGCGAGATCATGGAAGCGTCCACACATGCCTTGATTGATCAGCTTGTCAGGCTCACCTGAAACTTCGATAACATCGCCGTAGGGTGCAAAAGCTTCACGCGTGAGGGGTTCCAGTGTTAATAGCACGCTCACGGAAGAATATCCTTGAGCCGGAAATGAGCGATCCGTTCAACCTGGCTGCAAGCCTCCTCAAACTCGGCAGCTCTTGTATTGTTAATCCGTTGTTCGAACGCAGCGAGAATAGACGCTTTATCATGGTCGCGAACTGCGATGATGAATGGAAAACCGTGCTTTGCTACGTAGTCAGAGTTAAGCTTTGTAAAATGACTTCGCTCTTCACTGGTTAGATAGTCTAGTCCAGCACTGGCTTGTTCCGATGTGCTTTCTGCGGTGAGCTCGCCTGCTGCAGCCAGTTTTCCAGCCAAATCAGGGTGGGCAATCAACACTCCATGTTTCTCTTCAGCGGAAGCGGTTCTGAAAATGCGGCTTAAAGCGCTGTGCACGCCTGCCGCGCAATCATGCGCCGCACCAAGCTCTAACTCCCACGCGCGTTGTGCAATCCAAGGAGAGTGTTCAAAGATTGATCCGAACTGCTCTATAAACCTGTCTTGGCTCATTTGGCTTGGTCGCTCTTTGCGTGAATGCGGATATAATGTTGCCCAATGCTCGGCAATATCAATTCTACGCGGACACCATACGTTGTCATGCTTTTGGATATGTTCAATAAACCGTTTAAGGCCTGCAATCTTCCCCGGGCGTCCGATAAGGCGACAATGTAGGCCCACTGACATCATAGCTGGACGACCTTCGCCGCCTTCGGAATAAAGTGTGTCAAATGAATCGATAAGATATTGCCCAAAATCCTGCCCCGTGACCCAACCGGGCGCTGTTGCAAAGCGCATGTCATTGGCTTCGAGGGTGTAGGGAATGATGAGCTGATCCCGATCTGCGACTTCTAACCAGTAGGGAAGGTCGTCATCATAGGTATCCGAGATATAATCAAAAAGCTCTGTTTCGGCGACAAGCCTCACAGTGTTTTCCGAACATCTGCCAGTATACCAGCCGCGCGGTGTGCTACCGACGACCTCTGTGTGCAGTTTTATCGCCTCAGCGATCGCGGCACGTTCCGCGCTTTCGGGCATGTCTTTATGCTCAACCCACTTCAGGCCGTGACTGGCTATTTCCCAGTTAGCGTCCTTCATGGCCTGAACTTGTTCCGGACTGCGCGCCAGAGCGGTTGCCACACCGTATATCGTCAGGGGAATATCTGCTCCAGTGAACAAGCGGTGTAATCGCCAAAACCCTGCTCGTGCCCCATATTCATAGACGGATTCCATATTCCAATGGCGTTGCCCTTGCCACGGTGCTGCTCCAGGAATGTCTGACAGAAAAGCTTCTGAAGATTGGTCGCCGTGAAGCGTGCAATTTTCTCCGCCTTCTTCATAGTTCAAGACAAACTGAACAGCGATTTTGGCTTTACTAGGCCAAGCCGCATCTGGAGTATTCGCTCCATAGCCTCGCATGTCGCGTGGATAGCGCTTCACCATTGATCTCCTATTTTTCATCCCTTCTATACTGAAATAAAAGTTGGAACTTTATTCAAATATTTGAAAGAGCTTTTTGTCTGTTTTTGATGTATCGCGCTGCCGAACGCGACATTATGATAAAAAGATCAATGGAGAAGCGAATGGCTGGATGTTTGACCACACATGTTCTGGATACGGCTCAAGGATGTCCTGCAGCGGGCCTGAAGATTGAGCTATTCAAACTAGAAGTGTCTGGGAGAACCCATGTCCGTACGCTTGTCACAAATTCTGACGGCCGAACCGATGAGAAAATCTTGCCTGAGGCAGAGTTTGACGTAGGTGAATATGAGTTGGTGTTCCACGCTGGCGCATATCTTGATGCATCAGGCGCCCCTGTTGAGGCACCTCGGTTTCTAGATGTAATTCCACTTCGTTTCGGGATGTCAGAAGCGACGCACTATCATGTACCACTCTTGCTTTCACCCTTTGGTTATTCGACATACCGCGGTAGCTAAGTGGCGATATTGGCCGTTATGTGCTCTACCATAAAGTCAATGAAAAGCCGCGCTTTGGGGTCTTGCCGACGTCTGTGCATGTAAAGACAAGCCAGCTGTATTGGCAGGGGCGGCTCATGTTCCAAAACGGGAACCAAACGCCCTGAAGCCAGATGTTCGGCCACTTCGAAGACTGGCTTCAAAATGATCCCATAGCCTTCCAGTGCCCAGTTGGTGAGTATTTCTCCATGGTCTGTTTCATACGGCCCTGAAACAGTAACACGCTTTGTTCCCTCAGGAGTTTGAAGAGGCCATTGGAATTCTGGCGCGCCAGGATAGCGCAGATTGAGGCAATCGTGAGCATCTGTTTTGAGTTCGTCACTGCTTATTGGCATACCACGTTTTTCAATATAGCGCGGGGATGCGCACAAGAGCCGAGGACAATCAGCGATCTTTCTGATGCGCAGATTACTGTCTTGGGGCACCCCAAGGAAAAACGCGGCATCCAGACCTTCTGCAGCAAGGTCAAGTTTTCTGTCTGAAAGTCGCAAGCGTATGTTGATGAGCGGATATGCCTCGTGAAATTTGGGGACGGCGGGTGCAATAAATGTCTGCCCGACCCCTAACGGGGCCGCGACATAAAGCGTACCGCGCGGCGAGCGAGTAATATCATTGATGTCTGCTTCGGCTTCTTCGACAGCCTCAAGGATTTTCAGAGCGCCCTTATAAAAGGTGTTTCCTTGTTCGGTGGCGTTGAGTAGCCGTGTTGTGCGTTGAAACAGGCGTACACCTAGATGATCCTCTAGCTGAGATATACGAGAGGACGCGACTGCAGCAGAAATGCGCAGATCACGCGCAGCTGCGGACATATTCCCGAGCTCGAAAACGCGCACAAAAGTTTGTATGTTGTCTAGGTAGGCCATTATTATTTGACTTTTTTTGAAGCTCTTGGGTAGTTTTTTGCAATACACGATAATTAGCGAACACGCTAGTTTCGCTGCAAACTTAAGGAGCGATTATGCACGAATTTGCAATTATGTGGGACTGGATTGGCTTTGCTGTCCGTTGGCTACACGTCATTACGGCAATCGCTTGGATTGGCTCGTCATTCTATTTTATTGCGCTTGATTTGGGTCTGCGAAAAACACCTTATTTGCCTGTAGGGGCACATGGCGAAGAGTGGCAAGTCCATGGCGGCGGCTTTTATCACGTTCAAAAATACCTTGTTGCGCCAGAGAATATGCCCGATCACCTAACGTGGTTCAAATGGGAAAGCTACGCAACTTGGCTTTCTGGTGCGGCCCTCCTTATGATTGTTTATTGGGTTGGGGGCGAGCTGTATCTGATTGATGCAGCCAAAGCAGACATCAGCCTGTTGCAAGGCATTATGATTTCTGCAGCGTCGTTGACCGTCGGCTGGATCGTTTATGATTTCCTCTGCAAGTCGAAGCTTGGTGAAAGCCCGACAGTGCTCATGCTTTTGCTGTTTGTACTCTTGATTGCGATGGGCTGGGGCTACAACGAAATTTTCACAGGGCGCGCAACACTTCTTCACCTCGGTGCATTCACGGCCACAATTATGACGGCGAATGTATTTTTCATCATCATGCCAAATCAGCGTATCGTGGTGAAAGACTTGCAAGAGGGGCGTACTCCAGATGCAAAGTACGGCAAGATTGCTAAGCTGCGCTCGACTCACAACAACTATCTGACCTTGCCTGTTATCTTCTTGATGCTGTCAAATCATTATCCTCTGGCGTTTGCCTCACAATACAATTGGGTGATTGCTGCACTTGTATTTCTCATGGGGGTTAGCATTCGCCACTATTTCAACTCGATGCACGCGGGAAACAGCCGTCCGCTTTGGACATGGCTGGTGACGGGGCTATTGTTCGTCGCAATCATGTGGATTTCAACTTTGCCGCTTGAGTTTGACAGTCTCGAAGACGCGGAGGCACGCCCTCTTACAACCACTGAACAAGTCTTTGCTTCTTCTGAAGGCTTTGACGAGGTTCAAGACATCGTTTTGGGTCGTTGTTCTATGTGTCATGCGCGTGAAACCTTTTACGAAGGCGTAAGGTCTGCGCCAAAAGGCGTTCGTCTTGAAACAACTTCCGATATCGTGGCCCACGCACGCGATATCTATCTACAGGCTGGCGTAACAAGAGCCATGCCCCCCGCCAATGTGACCTATATTGAACCAGAAGAGCGCGCAGCGATTATTTCATGGTATCGCAATGCGGCAAGTCAGCTCCCTATACGGCTTGCGGCCAATTAAAGCTAACGCCCCATCAGGGCGTCATCAAATGGATAGGTTGTAAGGTTTTCGTAACCATCTTCTGTGATCAGAACTTGGTCTTCGAGCTTGATTGAGAAATCTCCCCCAACCTCCCCTACAGCCGCTTCAACACATAGCACCATCCCTGGCTCTAAAGCATAATCAAAGGCCCCTGGTACGGAATGATCGGGGTAAGCGACAAGCGGCCATTCATCACAAAGGCCGACGCCATGCATAAGGCATCCGTATTTTTGCGCCTGAAATTTATCGTCGAGGCGATGTGTGTTGGCGGACAATTCTGGTATCGTGACGCCAGGTTTCAACATTTCCATATTGGTCATGATATGTTCATGTGCATGTTGCATCGCATAGACCATATCTGCACGAGGCTTCTGGTCACCGATCCACCACGTGCGACTGATATCGATGCAAATTCCGTAAGAGCCAATCAGGTCTGTATCAAAAGCTACGATTTCATTATTTTGCACAAGACGTGGTCCACATTCTTGAAACCACGGGTTGGTACGAGGCCCTGACGCGAGGAGGCGCGTTTCGATCCATTCGCCACCTCGGCGGATGTTCTCAGCGTGGAGCACTGCCCAAATATCATCCTCAGATGTGGTGCCAAAGGGGACATTGAGGCGGGCAAAATCTTCCATGCTCTTTACGGCTGTTTCACAGGCATGATTGGCACAACGCATGGCGCGGATTTCGTCGGGCCCTTTGATGGCGCGGGTCTTTTCAGTCACTTCCTCCCCCTCCATAATCTCAAAGCCCTGCGCTTCTAAAGCGCGGTACCCATGGAGCATGGCCTTATCGACTGCTAACCGTTTGTTGCCTGAAGCGTGCTCAGCAAGAACAAGACGCACCTCATTCGCAAAAACATCAGCCGCAACATCGACCTTGTCGCCGCGGTCAAAATAGAACAGATCCGCTCCAGAGCGTTGCTCACGAACCAAAGGATTGAACTCGCTCAGAAAGGGGGAGTTTTTATAGTCCCAAATCACCATATAGCCGTCAGCGCACAGCAAGACGGCGCGAAACGGATTGTGGGTATTCCATAGCTGCATGTTGGTGCTGTCTGTTGCGTAGCGGATGTTCAGCGGGTCAAATAGCAGAATTCCACCATAATCTCTTTGAACGATTGCTTGCGTGAGTCGCTCCCAGCGGTACTTTCGCATAGCTTCAAGGTTGGGTGGAGTTAAGCCCGCAGCCTCCCACTCAGCGAAAGCCAACTGCGTTGGACCAATCTCGACACGGTTCTTATCATTGGGAGATCCATCGGCCAAAAATGCGCCTCTGCTCGGATCTATTTTCCGGATGTCTCGGTAGTGCTCATTCATGTCAGACGCCTCCCTATGGATGAGTTTGGTAACGTGCTGAAAGCTCTGCGAGCTTGTTTGCGGCTTTCCCCTGTCGTTTTCAGCCGTGAAAGCGTGTGCGCCCACTTGAAAATCCATGTCAGAAGCTTTCAATGCGCCTATGATATTAAACCAAGTTATCCCCTACGATCCACTGAGGCCTAAAGCGATGCCCGGTATTTCACCGCTTGATCAAGGCGACTGGCTGCGCGTGGATGAAACCTATGCAGCGCAGCTCGCCGAAAAGGCGCGGATCGTGGAGAAAGACAGAGACTTGGTGTTGGCTCTGTCAGAAAACGCGCGCCCAGCGGCTGAAGAGCTTTTGGAGACTGTCGTTACCGCATTGATAGCTAAAGAGGGCTTCACACTGCAGGGTAACGCTCTCCTTTGCCCCGACGAACGCCTCGTAGAGCTTGATCGGTCCGACCCGATGCTTACTCTGTCTCGGCTTACACAAGAAGATTTTTGTATCTTGCAAAAACAGGGTCTTGAGCATGTTCTGACTGGGGCGTCGCTCTGCTTTCCTGCAAGTTGGTTGCTCGCGGAAAAGTTCATGCGACCCTTGATCAATATTCATGAACCAGTGGCATCCTATGATGAGAACATTGCCCGACGTGTTCAGCGTTTGTTTGACGGTGTTCGTGTTGAGCAGCCCCTTTGGCGGTTTAACGCGCTCTGGTATGCCGATCCTGCGCTGCATCAGCCTCGTTCGGCTCACGAACGGCGGGATGAGCGATTTGCAGAGACTGCTAAGTTTATGCGTTCAGAACTCCAAACCATACGGCGCTTGCCCTCAACAGGGGCCGTAATCTTTGGCATTCATACCTATGTATTGGCTGAATGCACACTCAACCGTCAATCCGCTTGCCCATGATGGCGAGGGATTGCTGGTATACTGTGGCCGCGTTCCATTGTTTAAGGACTGGATAGTTGGGCTCGCCTTCTTGATAGCCTTTGCCTGATTGCCAGCCTTTTTGCTGCAGAAAATTTGCTGTCGACGCCAGTGCATCTGCTTGATTGTAAAAATCGACGCGGCCATCTCCATTCCCATCAACCCCGTAGTTCATGGCATTGCCGGGGAGAAACTGAGTGTGGCCAAGCTCACCGTGTTTGGCGCCCTTTGTCTCTGGGCTAATTGAGCCTTGATCAACAAGCTTGAGAGCGCCAATGGCATGAGGCTTAAAAAATTCAGAGCGGCGACAATCAAAAGTCAGTGTGACAATCGCAGACACAACTTTTGTGTCTCCCATAAATCCGCCAAAGGCTGTTTCCATGCCGTGGATAGCAATAATGACGCCCGCTGGGACGCCATAGCGACGCTCCAAATTTGTATAGAAGTTTGAATTTTGAGCCTTTCGTTTGCGCCCTTGTGCAATGATTGTGTCTGCCCCGCGAACCTGCATGAACTTCGAGAGACTATATTTGAAGCTTTTCTGATTGCGATCCGCCGAGATTGTGGTGCTGGAATAGGTGGTTGCTGCGAGGGCTTGAAGTCCACGTTGTTTTACACCCGCTTTTCGAGCTGTCTTGGCAAAATCTGCTTTCCAAGTATTGAAGCCTGAAGATGTATTGCCACAGGGAGCTGCCGCTGCAGCAGATGCCAAGCCAAGAGCCAAGGTGACGGATAAAGAAAGCAAACGCATGAACAATACTCCAAAAGCTTGAGGCAAGCATATCTGGAAGCCGTGGATGCGCCAACAAAAAAGGCCTGCCCTTTCGGGCAGGCCTGCAGTGCCAAGTCTTGATCTTAGCAGCTGTAATACATGCCAAACTCTACAGGGTGTGGCGTGTGCTCATAGTGCAAGACTTCTTCCATTTTGAGTTCCAAATAGCCCTCAATCTGGTCTTTCGTGAAGACGTCGCCCGCAAGCAGGAACGCATGATCCGCTTCAAGGCACTCCAGTGCTTCACGAAGTGAGCCGCAAACCGTTGGGATACCTGCGAGCTCTTCTGCTGGAAGATCATACAGGTTCTTGTCCATAGCTTCGCCCGGATCGATCTTGTTCTTAATCCCGTCTAGGCCAGCCATAAGAAGGGCAGCAAAGCACAGATACGGGTTTGCAGAAGGATCTGGGAAGCGAGCTTCAACGCGCTTGGCTTTTGGTGACTCTGTCCAGGGGATGCGAACACAACCCGAACGGTTGCGCGCTGAATATGCGCGCAGAACGGGGGCCTCAAAACCAGGGATCAAACGCTTATAGCTGTTTGTCGATGGGTTGGTGAAGGCATTGAGCGTTTTCGCGTGCTTCAGAATACCACCGATGAAATAGAGTGCTTCTTGGCTCAGATCGGCATACTTGTCGCCTGCAAAAAGTGGCTTTCCATCTTTCCAGATTGACATGTTTACGTGCATGCCTGTGCCGTTGTCACCATAAATAGGTTTCGGCATGAACGTAGCTGACTTGCCATAGGCGTGAGCCACGTTGTGGATTACGTATTTGTACTTCTGGATCTCGTCCGCTTGCTTGGTCACAGTGCCAAAAATGAGGCCAAGCTCATGCTGGCATGACGCAACTTCATGGTGGTGCTTATCAACCTTCATACCGAGGCTTTTCATTGTGGAAAGCATCTCTGAGCGAAGGTCTTGAGCGTCGTCGATTGGGTTTACAGGGAAGTAACCGCCCTTGAGCCCAGGGCGGTGGCCCGAGTTACCCATTTCATACTCTGTATCTGTGTTCCAAGATGCATCTACTGCATCTACTTCGTAAGATACTTTATTGATTTTGTTCTCAAAGCGAACGTCGTCAAAAATGAAGAATTCAGCCTCTGGACCCATGTAAGCAACATCGCCAATGCCTGACTCTTTAAGATAAGCTTCGGCTTTTTGGGCTGTACCGCGTGGGTCACGCTCGTAGGCTTCACCTGTATCAGGCTCTACGATTGAGCAGTGAACGCAAAGCGTTTTTTCCGCGTAGAACGGATCAATATATGCGCTGTCCGTATCAACGATCAGTTTCATGTCCGAGTTTTCAATGGACTTCCATCCAGCGATTGACGAGCCGTCAAACATGAAGCCTTCTTCGAGGAAGTCTTCATCAACCAAATCAACATCGACGGTTACGTGCTGGAGCTTTCCGCGAATGTCGGTGAATCTAATATCGACATAAGCGATATTTTCGTCCTTTAGCGTCTTGAGAACGTCTTGTGTGCTCATTCTCTTGGTCCTTTTCGTTACTGTAAGAAAGTAGATTAAAGCGCGTCAGGACCGGTTTCACCGGTTCTGATACGAATGGCTTGCTCAACAGGAGATACAAATATTTTACCATCACCGATTTTATCGGTCTTGGCGGCGTCAACGATTGCTTCTACGGCTTGGTCAACCAAGTCATCATCGACCACGATCTCGAGTTTTACTTTTGGAAGGAAGTCGACGACGTATTCAGCACCACGATAAAGTTCTGTATGGCCTTTTTGGCGCCCGAACCCTTTAACCTCGATAACTGAAAGCCCCTGAACCCCAACATCCTGCAATGCTTCTTTCACTTCATCAAGCTTGAACGGCTTGATAATGGCTTCGATCTTTTTCATCGCTTCCGCCCCTTTGGAATTACTTAAGAGCTTCAGATCACTTTTCAGAGCGAGCCTCAAACGAATAGGGTCTTTAGATGACGCGACTCAGCGTGTGAAATATTATGTGACTAAAAATTAGGCTTTATGCTTATTTTTAAATCAAAAGTGAATCGAGGGGCCTGTGCCATGAGTGAACTCCTAACCGCAGCCCAAATGCGAGCCGCCGAAAACTTAGCGACAGACGCAGGGCAAGTGACGGGTCTTGAGTTGATGGAGCGCGCAGGGCGTGGCGTCGTCGAAGCGGTATTTGAAGAATGGCCAACGCTTGCGGCAAGCAGGCATAAAGCAGTGGTTTTGTGCGGCCCTGGCAACAACGGTGGCGACGGGTTTGTTGTGGCGCGATTGCTCAAGGAATGGGGGTGGGAGGTTGAGGTGTTTCTTTGCGGCGATGCCGCCAAGCTGCCGCCCGATGCTCGCGTGAATTATGAGCGTTGGCTGGCCTTGGGAACAATCACGTCAAATGAGAGCCTGGAAAGCGACTATCTATCCGCCAATTTTGACTTGGTGATTGATGCCGTTTTTGGAACAGGCCTGTCTCGTCCGCTAACGGCAGATGCTTGGCTGTTCTGTAAGGAGATGTACAAAGCTGGAATTGACGTTGCGATAGATGTTCCGAGCGGGTTTTGTGCGGATAGTGGCCGCTTTCTGGGCAAAAGTCGGGGTAATTTTGAAGGGCCGCTCAGCGTTGCTCTGACCGTCACATTCGAGAGGCTCCGGCAAGGTCACACTCTGTTGCCTCTCGCTGGAGTGTTGCGCGCCTGCTCGGTCAAAAGTATCGGTATAGATCAGTATTTGCCCGATTTCCGGAGGGAGCTATCAGTTTCATATTTGAGCGGTCAGGCTCGTATCGGGGCAAGTCGAAAAGCGGTTTTGAACTCGACTGATCAAAGCTCAAGCCACAAGTATTCGCACGGCCATACACTTGTACTCTCAGGAGGCGCTGGTCGAACGGGGGCAGCGCGGCTGTCCGGCCGTGCCGCGCTTCGGATCGGGGCAGGGTTGGTGACGTTGGGTGTGCCTGACTCTGCACAATTGGAAGTGGCGAGCCAGATCACGGGTATCATGCTTAAAAGGCTTGATTCCAAAGAGGATTTGGCTGGGATTCTGGAGGATGAACGGATCAATGTACTTTGCCTTGGTCCAGGACTTGGGATTGAACGGGCAGGGGAGTTAGTGCCCGTAGCGCTTGGCGCAGGGCGGACATGTGTGTTGGATGCGGACGCTTTGAGTGCCTATGAAGGCAAGCCCGAAGCTCTTTTTGATTTAGTGACAGAGACATGCGTCCTCACACCCCATGGTGGTGAGTTCGCTCGCTTGTTTCCTGATCTGGCTGCTCAGCTGAATGAGCCTGCCATAAATGGGCCTGCATACTCCAAGGTTGATGCCACGCGCGAAGCGGCTGCGCGGGCGGGCTGTGTTGTGTTGTATAAGGGTGCCGATACTGTGATCGCATCACCATACGGGCGATGTAGTATTAACTCGGCACTAGGTGAGCGTGCCGCACCTTGGCTTGCAACGGCTGGCTCTGGCGATGTGCTCGCAGGCTTTATTGCAGGGCTCCTCGCGCGTGGTTTTAGCCCGATGAGTGCTGCTGAGACGGGTGCCTGGCTCCATGTGGAGTGCGCCCTTAGCTTTGGCCCAGGGCTCATCGCTGAGGATTTGGCGGAGGAATTGCCCAAAGTCTTTCAGCGTCTCTGCACCTAAGCCGCCAATCCAATGCTTGTTTGATTTTGTTCGCAAGCAAGCTCCAGCCCATCGACATACACGATATGAGCAGCATCAAACACAAGTTGAAAGAGCGTGATTCTTTGCATGCCGACCAAGCGGATAAATTCGCCGTCTACGAGGCTTTCTGCCAGCACAAGTGCTTGTTTTTGTTGGGTAAGTGCTTTGGCGCGCCAGTCCCGAACAAGGACTTTTTGTGACGCGAGTAGGTACGTGTCGTCTTCTGGTTTATCATGCCCCAGTGAACCGCCCATGATCCAGACCATTGGACATTCAACATCAATCACTTTCACATGGCGCAAGACGACCATGCCCGCATCCCTCGTAATAATGCGGTCCCCAACACTGAGAAATTCGACGGGCAATTCGCCGTCTAAAGTTAAGATATTACTGCCTAATACAAAGCCTGACGGCTCAGATATAGCCTGAGTCTGCGCAGAGTCTTCTGCTGAAAAGGGCTTCATTTTGCACCCGTATGTTTTTTACTGCCTCAATTTTTACTCAAGATAAGGCAACAAACGGTAAATGTCGCGCTTTTTTCATGCGATGGAGGCAATTTGTGCTCGCAAAGTGTGACGGCCTTGGCTATATCCCGCTCTGTTGCGGGTGTGGCGGAATTG
>NZ_JAQWYD010000019.1:0-54952 GCF_029254145.1 Lentibacter sp. | reverse complement strand
AATTTGCCGACGCTTGGGCGCGCGCATGGTTCAAGCTCACACACCGTGATATGGGACCAAAAGTGCGCTACCTCGGTTCCGAGGTTCCTGCCGAAGACCTGATCTGGCAAGATCCGCTTCACGCCGCCACAGGCACACCCGTGTCTGATGCGGATGTAACCGCGCTCAAAGCCAAGTTGCTTGCATGTGGCCTCTCGACAGCCGAGCTGGTCAAAACTGCTTGGGCTTCTGCCAGCACATTCCGCGCGTCGGACATGCGCGGCGGTGCCAACGGCGCACGCATCCGTCTTGCTCCGCAAAACGGTTGGGTTGCCAACGAGCCAGAAGCGCTCGCCAAAGCGCTCGCCGCCATTGAAGCGGTGCAAGCCGAGTTCAATGCAGCGGGCGGCGCGCAGGTTTCTCTTGCCGATCTGATCGTCCTTGGTGGCGTTGCTGCCATCGAGGCTGCATCAGGCGTCTCCGTGCCATTCACAGCCGGCCGCACCGATGCAACCGAAGAGCAAACAGACGCTGCCAGCTTTGATCCAATGGAGCCCGAAGCAGACGGCTTCCGCAATTTCCAGAAGCAGGAATACGCGATTGCCGCCGAAGCCATGCTTGTGGATCGCGCCCAGCTTCTGACGCTCACAGCGCCTGAGATGACGGTACTCGTCGGCGGCCTGCGCGCCCTTGGTGCCGTGCACGGTTCGGCCTGCCACGGTGTCTTCACAGAAACACCCGGCAAGCTGACAAACGACTTCTTCCGCAACATCACCGATATGGGCATCACATGGTCCCCTGCTGGTGACGGCGTCTATGAAGGCCGCGACACGTCTGGCAAAGTGAAGTGGACAGGCACACGCGTTGATCTCGTGTTCGGCTCAAACTCACAGCTGCGTGCAATCTCCGAGCTTTACGCTCAAGACGACAACGCAGAGAAGTTCGTGGCCGATTTCGTCTCCGCATGGACAAAAGTGATGAACGCAGACCGCTTCGATCTGGCCTAAGTCTCACTGCAAATCCAAAGGAAAAGGCGCAGCTTGCGGGCTGCGCCTTTTTCATTTGTCACAAGCGTACCACACCCGCACGGCCTTCATAAAGCGCATCCAAAATATCCGCCCGCCGCGCCATAATCTTATGGCCGTTGAGGTCGCCTTTCGCGCTCACCTCCCCTTCACCAAGCTGAGGCGGCTCCGCTAAAAACAGCGCCGCACCAATCTGATGGCTCGCCCCGCGCTCTGCAGCGTTCCAGTCGGTGAGCCGCTCGCGCAGCGCCGCCAAAGCCCGCGTACAGATCATCACGCCACCCGCCTCATCAAGGCTCATTCCATTCTGCACAAAAACCTCACGGTCCGGCACAATCATCAAGCCAATCTCACCGTGCCCCTCAGTGGAAATGACAAGATCAACCGCCAAAGGCGTCAGCCAGCCAAGCATAGCCTCGTGCAACGCCGTCGCATGAGGGCGAGACTTCACTATCCGGCAGATTGCGTGTCATGCCCTAATCAGCGGTGCCGAGCGTCAGGCTTACGCCCTCCAGCCCCTCAATCCCGCCTCTGATACTATCCCCCGCAACCACAGGTCCAACGCCCGCAGGCGTTCCTGTCAGGATGATGTCACCCGCACCGAGATGATAGTACCGCGACAGATGCGCAACGATCTCACCGCAGCTCCAGACCATTTCCTTAAGGCTGGCGTCCTGCCGTGTCACGCCATTCACCTCAAGGTAAATGCGCTGATCCTCCACAGCACCAAATGCCTCAGCTTTGGTCAGCGAACCAACCACAGCCGAGCCTTCCACATCCTTCCCAAGAGACCATGGTCTGCGGTTGTCCTTGCCGTCCTGCTGACGGTCCCGCCGCGTCATATCAAGTGCGCACCCATAGCCATAAATCGCCGCCTGCGCTTCGGTTGCACTGGCGCGAAAAACAGACGCACCAAGCACAAAGGCCAGCTCCATCTCATGATGATAATTCTCTGTCCCTGGCGGATAAGGTAGCACCGCACCACTCGTTACAGCATGCGCCACCTGCTTGGTGAAATACCACGGCGCCTCGCGGTCGACTTCATTACCCATCTCAGCCGCATGGGCGGCATAGTTGCGCCCCACACAGAAAATGCGTCGCAGCGGATAAAGTTTGGCATCACCCTTCACCTCAAGTGCAAAAACTTCGGCGGGTTCGAATAGATAATCGGCCACGTAGGGTCTCCCTCTTTTGCGGGGAGCCTCTCATAGTTTGTCCACGAGCAAAAGATAAAGAGCGCAGAAAACGAGAGGCGCTATTTCTTCTTCACATACTGCGTGAGGATAATAATCCGCTGGCCCTCCACGCGGCCTTCGATGTGCTCGGGGTTGTCCGCCACAAGACTGATCCCGCGCACAGCTGTGCCACGCTTGGCCATAAACCCTGCGCCTTTGACAGGAAGATCCTTGATCAAAACAACAGTATCGCCCTGCGCAAGCGGCGCGCCGTTGGCGTCCTTATGGTCTGAGGCGGCGGCGATATTATCCGCCCAAGCCTGCGTCTCGTCGTCCAGGTAAAGCTGCTCAGCCAGATCTTGCGCCCAGCCTTCGCCAGACAGCCGCTTCAGCATCCGTGCCGCGATCACCTGAACTGCAGGCTCCTCACTCCACATCGCCGAAGCAAGACCACGCCAGTGGTTGGCGTCAGGCTCGCCTGCGATCTGTTCGGCGCAAAGCGCACAAACTTCAGCTTGCGCACCAAACGGTCCACCGTCCACATCAATCGCAATCAAGTCAGTATCAGCAGAGCAAAGCGGGCAGGTCATTGGGCAATCCTTCTCTTGAGTTGCCCCGCCTTATAGGCTCGCTCAGGCAATGTCTTCACGTGTTCTCATAGACCGCTTTTGCGATATACCATGTCACAGGGATCGACACGAGAAACCCGAGCAACGCCGACAGCAACACAGGCTGCAACGTATCATAACCCATCGTCAGAGCCGCAACCATGGCGATGCCCGCAGGCGTCGTACCGATAAACAAATGAAAAATAAGCGCAATACGGAGCATAGCTGTCCCTTTCAGTGGCATAGCATCTGAAGTGAGTCTACGCCTCCAAAAGGTGCAGTTCTTTGATCTGGGTCAGATTGGGCTACCGCGTGCGCTTCATCCGCGCCATCAGATTATCCTTGAGTACAAACTGATGATAAAGCGCGCCCACCACATGCAGCGCAACAAAGCCAAGCATCCCAAAGCGTAGCAAACCATGGGCATAGGCCGCGCTCTCACTAGAGCCAAACCAAGCCACAGCGCCCGACACTGGCATAAGCAGCATCAGCGCATATAGCGCCCCATGCGTGAGATGCCCCAGCGCGCGGCCCAGCGGCCCCTCTTCTTCTGGCAAAGGCGGCACACCGTGCTTGCGCCGCAGGCCCAGACGCCAAAGCGCAAGGACGAGCACAAGCATACCGCCCACCACATGACCAACGACCATAATCGAGGGCGCAAATACCCCCTCCTTCATCCAGAGATCAAAGGCGTCACGGATCGGCTCATGGCCGATAAACTGCCAAGCAATCAGCACAAATACCACCCAATGCAAAACAATCTGAATCCGTTTGTAAGCCATATCCGCCTCTCCAAAAAATACCGTGCTTATGGCTTATACGCAGCCGAGCGCCCGTTCCGTCGCTACGTCGCACACTTTGCACAAAGCGGCGTGGCAGGAAGGAGCGCAAGCCGTGCGGCAGCAATCTCGCCACCACATTTGACACACTCGCCATAAGTGCCCGCCTCAACCCGCGCCAAAGCCGCATCGATCTGGTGCACCTCGGCCAGCTCCTGCGCGCCCAGCGCCTCAAGAACCTCGTCGCCCTGCCGCTCGGCCGAGCGGTCTTCCCAGTCCTTGGAGAGCGGCTCGTCCAGCTGGTCCTCAACCGCATGCAAATGCGCCGTCAACTCCGCCCGCCGCGCCAGAAGAGTCTGCTTTGCGAGTTCAATGTCCATGTCCGCCTCCCGTTGGGTTTCTAGAGAAACATGAGACGGATCGGGGGAGCGTGCTTTGATTTGGGTCAAGGGGGGGAGGAAGCGCATCGCCAGACCGTGGGCAGGCGACCCTACGCTTGTGAGACGCACTTTATCCCAGCCAAATCCGAAAGACCTCAATCCCTGCGCTGCCCTCACCAAATCGCCAGCCCAAGGGACGGTCTGGCGATGCGCGGCGGCCTACGGCCTTGATTCCGCGCTGACAGCCCTTCGCTGTATACGAACAACCATGTATAAGATGAACAAAAGTTAGCTCAGGGCCTCTGGGGTTTCAATCTTGATCGAAGGTATCAATTTCTCATAGGCTCTCCACGCCTCATCAGCTAGCGAGTTCGCTTCTTGTGAAAGCAAGCGACGCCGTTGATACTCATCGTCCTGAACTGCCCCAATGGGCTTGTAACCTATGTGAGCGCGGCCCGCTACATCCTCCGGCGTCGTATGCTGAGCCACGTGCCGATTGAACTTCGATAGAAAAACCATGAACTCCTCCAACTGGGTGTCCAAACGCTTGTTCTGGAATTCTAAATCTCCACGATCCCTACGATTCTCCAAGTGAAAGGCCTTGCGATAAATTTCATCGTCAAGAAACATCCAAAGATCAGTACCGTTCAGCAAAATTCGAAACTGGTTTTTATGAAGCTTCAACAGCTCTTTAGACACACGAACATCATTAGGCGTTGCGGAGAACTCAATGACTTCCTCGCTTTGTTTTACTTCTGTTAGCAACCAAACAACCAAGGCTGTGCAAACTGCGAGTAGTGGTTCAGGTTAAACTTTGCTCCACTCAGAAGGCCAGAGCAGCCAAATCAATGCACCAATGACTGATAGCCCCGTAAGAACTCTAGCGATGGTCTGACGGTGTCTACCCATCCATCTTCAACGCCGAAATAAACGCTTCCTGCGGGATATCTACTTTCCCGAACTGGCGCATTTTCTTCTTACCGGCCTTCTGCTTGTCCAGAAGCTTGCGCTTGCGTGAGGCGTCGCCGCCATAGCACTTCGCCGTTACGTCCTTACGCATCGCAGACAGCGTTTCGCGGGCAATCACCTTGCCGCCAATCGCCGCCTGAATCGGGATTTTGAACATGTGCCGCGGGATCAGATCCTTGAGCTTCTCAACCATCGCCCGCCCGCGCGTATCGGCGCGGTCGCGGTGCACCATAGTGCTCAAGGCGTCCACAGGCTCGTCATTCACAAGGATCGACATCTTCACGAGGTAATCCTCGCGATACCCCAGCATCTGATAGTCAAAGCTCGCGTAGCCCTTGGTCACGCTCTTCAGACGGTCGTAGAAATCAAACACAACCTCGTTGAGTGGCAAGTCATAGACCACCATGGCACGGCTGCCCGCATAGGTCAGGTCCATCTGGATACCGCGACGGTCTTGGCAAAGCTTCAAAACGTCCCCGAGGTATTCATCAGGTACAAGGATCGTCGCCTTGATGCGCGGCTCTTCCAAGTGGTCCACATACGTGAGGTCGGGCATATCCGCAGGGTTGTGCAACTCCTGCATCGTGCCGTCTTTCATATAAACGTGGTAAATAACGCTCGGCGCGGTGGTGATGAGTTCAATGTCATACTCGCGCTCGATACGGTCGCGGATCACCTCAAGGTGCAAAAGCCCGAGGAACCCACAGCGAAAGCCAAAGCCCAGCGCCGCAGATGTTTCCATCTCGTAGCTAAAGCTCGCATCATTGAGCGCCAGCTTTTCAATCGCGTCGCGCAGGTCTTCAAACTCGGCACTGTCCACAGGGAACAAGCCACAGAACACAACAGGCACAGAGGGCTTAAAGCCCGGCAGCGCCTTTTCCGTGGGGCGTTTGTCATGGGTGATCGTGTCGCCCACCTTGGTGTCACGCACCTGCTTGATGGAAGCAGTCAGAAAGCCGATCTCCCCTGGTCCTAGCTCGTCCACAGGCTGCATAGCGGGGCGGAAGACACCGATACGGTCCACATGGTGCTTGGAGCCGTTTTGCATCATCATGATGGTGTCACCCTTCTTGAGCATCCCATCCATGATCCGCACCAGAACAATCACGCCAAGATAACTGTCATACCAGCTGTCCACGAGCATCGCCTTGAGCGGCGCCGCGCGGTCGCCCTTGGGCGCAGGCAAAAGATTGACGACGGCCTCAAGCGTTTCCTTGATGCCAACACCGGTCTTTGCCGAAACACGGATTGCGCCTGAAGCGTCAATCCCGATCACATCTTCGATCTGCTCGGCCACACGGTCACATTCGCTCGCAGGCAAGTCGATCTTGTTGAGCACAGGCACAATCTCGTGGTCCGCATCAATCGCCTGATAGACGTTGGCCAGCGTCTGCGCTTCGACGCCCTGAGTGCTGTCCACAACAAGCAAAGAGCCCTCAACCGCGCGCATCGAGCGGGAGACCTCATAAGCAAAGTCGACATGCCCCGGCGTGTCGATCAGATTGAGCACATAATTCTCACCATTCTGCGCAGTATATTCGATCCGCACGGTGTTCGCCTTGATCGTAATCCCACGCTCGCGCTCGATGTCCATCGCATCCAGCATCTGCTCCTTCATATCCCTAGCAGCGACTGTATTCGTCTCCTGAATAAGCCGGTCAGCAAGCGTGGATTTCCCGTGGTCAATATGCGCCACGATCGAGAAATTGCGTATGTGTGTAAGGTCTGTCATGGATTGGGATATGATGTGGAATCCCTGCCTCGTCAAGCTACCTTGCAGTCGAGCAAGCCCCCAGACGATTGCAAATTCGAAATTGCGGTTCCAATATCACCCACCCCATCAAAAGAAGTACAAGCCACCCCATTCCTCTTTCCCAAAATATCCGAATCCGCCCCCAACCACACGGACATCCATCAGCAATTAAAGCGCCCGCGCCGAGGCCCGTCAGAGCCGAGGCGCCCTCGGGCGATTTGGCGCAGCCAAAGCGCAAGACTTCACGCGCTTGTCATTGAAAATCAGCGTAAATTCGGCCATATTGAACAAAATGGGCTGAAAAGCCTCAAAGAGAGCAGTTTCCATGAGTTTCAAGATCACGTTTACCGCCCTGGCCTCCCTTGCGCTTATCGCGTCTTGTGGGGGAGGGGGTTACAAATCCGCCGCACGCTACGCACCCAAAGCGCCTATTGCTGTCGGTTCCGCCTCTGGACCAATTTCCCGCGCCTGCCTGATGTCCGATCGCAAAGCACGCTCACGTCAGCTCTGCGGCTGCATCCAAGCCGTCGCCGATATGAGCCTCTCTGGCCGCGATCAGTCGCTCGCAGCGTCCTTTTACAGCAATCCCCAAAAAGCGCAGGACATTCGCCAGTCGGACAATCCAAACAACGAACGTTTCTGGAAAAAGTACCGCGAATACGCAGACACCGCGGAGCAGATCTGCGGCTAAAGCAGCTCGGAAGGTACGCTTCTTCAGCCCGCCGCCAGTCTCAGTTTGGCGCGTTGCTTCTCAAGCCTGATATCGGCTGCACGCGCGTGGCCCTCCATGCCCTCATGGCGAGAAATACTCGCTGTCACTTGCGCAAGCTCTGGCAAAGCTTTGGCCTGAACGCGTTGCCACGTTACGGTTTTAAGAAACTTATGCACAGAAAGCCCGCCCGTATATCGCGCCGCGCCTGATGTGGGCAGCGTATGGTTCGGCCCGGCCGCTTTGTCCCCAAAGCTGACAGTCGTCTCCTCACCCAAAAACAGCGAGCCATAAGACGTCAGCGCATCAGACCACCAGTCAAGCTCAGCCGCCTGCACGTGCAAATGCTCAGGCCCGTATCGGTTGGCCACCTCGGCCATCTCCTCACGCGTGTCACATAAGATCACTTCGCCAAGATCCCACCACGCTGCCTCCGCCGCCGCACGGTTGCTCTCGGGCAGCTCCGCCATAAGCTGCGGCACAAGCTTCATAACAAACTGCGCAAACGCCCCATTGTCACTGACAAGCCAAACGGGCGAATTGTGCCCATGCTCCGCCTGAGACACGAGATCCCAAGCCACAGTATAAGCGTCCGCACATCCGTCCGCAATCACCATGCTGTCGGTCGGTCCCGCAATCATATCAATGCCCACAGGGCCAAACATCTGCCGCTTGGCTTCGGCAACATATGCGTTCCCCGGTCCGATCAGGATATCCGCGGGCGCCGCGCCAAACAGCCCCCCCGCCATCGCAGCAACCCCTTGCACACCCCCCATTGCAAGAATGCGGTCCGCGCCCGCAAGCTGCATCGCATAAAGGATCGCTGGGTGAATGCCTTGGCCAGGCTTTGGCGGTGAACACGCCGTAATGTGACTGACCCTCGCCACCTTTGCCGTCGTGATGGTCATCAACGCGCTGGCAATATGCGCATAACGCCCCCCAGGCACATAAGCCCCCGCAGCGTGCAGAGGAATAAGCTTTTGCCCCGCAAAAAGCCCGGGCCGCAGCTCTATTTCCATTTCGCTCACCGTCGCCAGCTGGGCCTCGGCAAAGCGGCGGATATTGTCATGCGCCCAAGCAATATCATCCTTGAGCCCTTGCGGAACAGCCCGCACAGCTTGCGCAACAGCCGCTTCAGTGACCACAATATCGCCATCCCAACCATCAAGGCGCTTGGAATAATCAAGGGCCGCCGCTTCGCCCCCCGCCTTGATCCGCGCCAACATCACAGAAACGGTGTCGCGCACATCTGCGCCGGCTTGCGCTTCGGCGGTGGTGTCGGATGATTTCAAATAGCGGATGGCCATGGTTGCACTCCTATTTCGGAGAACAATTCTGGCGGCGCAATTGCGGACAAATCAAGCACATGCGGCCCACATGCGCCGCAGGCATGGGGCATTTTTCGCCCGCCCAAAACCCTTGTTCAATCTTTCCGAAAGCCGCGCTTAGCCGCCAAGCTTTTCAAGCGCCTCTGCCGCCGCGGCCGAGGGGGTCATCTGCCCGGCCTCAACCTCTGCCGCAAGCGCATCCATCACACTGCGCATCTCGCCTGTTTGCAGCCGCGCCAATAGCCCTTGGCGTACATCTTCAGCAAACCAATGCCGCGCCTGTCGCGCGCGTGTTCCATCAAAATGCCCATTGGCGCGCCGCCAATCATTAAGCTCGCACATCGCCTCCCAAGCCACAGACAACCCATGCTCTTCCAGCGCCGAAACAGTCATAGCCTTCGGGTAGCCTTCAGGGTCTTGAGCCCGCTTGCGCAAAAGCCTCAGCGCGCCCGAATAGTCCGCGCAGGTCCGTGTCGCCGCCGATTTCAGATCACCATCCGCCTTATTCACAAGGATCAGGTCAGCCATCTCCATAATGCCGCGCTTCACACCCTGAAGCTCGTCGCCCCCTGCAGGGGCCAGCAACAACACAAAGAGATCAGACATTTCCGCAACAACAGTCTCCGACTGGCCCACGCCAACAGTTTCGATCAAGACAACATCAAACCCAGCCGCCTCACAGAGTGCAACAGCTTCCCGCGTGCGCCGTGCCACACCCCCAAGCTGGGTCTGGCTGGGCGAGGGGCGGATAAACGCCGCAGGCTCTCGGCTCAGAAACTCCATCCGAGTCTTATCGCCCAAAATAGACCCTCCAGAGCGCGCCGAGCTTGGGTCAACAGCCAGCACAGCAACGCGCAACCCTGCCTTCACAAGCATCAAGCCAAAGCTTTCGATAAACGTCGACTTGCCCACGCCTGGCGTGCCCGAAAGTCCGATCCGCAAGGCTTGCCGCCCTGCCCCCTTCAGGCGCTCCAGAAGGGCACGGGCCTCCGCGCGGTGGTCTTCGCGGCCACTTTCCACAAGCGTAATCGCCCGCGCCAGAGCGCGGCGGTCCCCATCCAAAATTCGGTCGGCTACTGCTTCAATATCCATGCGCCAAAATATGCCCTCTTTGCCGCTTGATTGTCCAGCCCGCGCCATGCTCCAAAGGGACATGCAAAACTTGCCGATCCATGATGCGCTCCCCGCGCTCCTCGCCGCGTTTCAAAGCGGCACGCGCGCGGTGCTTCAAGCCCCTCCCGGCGCGGGTAAAACAACAGTAGTGCCCCTTGCATTGCTGAGTTCAGGTCTCGTCACTGGCCGCATCCTCATGCTTGAGCCGCGCCGCCTCGCCGCACGCTCCGCCGCCGAATATATGGCCTCCACACTCGGGGAGCAGGTCGGGGCAACAGTCGGCTACCGCATCCGCGGCGAAAGCAAGACAAGCAAGCAAACCCGTGTCGAAGTTGTCACCGAGGGCATCCTCACCCGCATGTTGCAATCTGATCCAGAGCTTTCAGGCGTGGGCATGGTGATCTTTGACGAGTTCCACGAACGCTCGCTCAATGCCGATCTCGGCCTCGCCCTCTGCCTCGAAATCAGCGAAGCCCTGCGCGATGATCTCAGGCTGCTGGTGATGTCTGCCACGCTAGATGCCGCCCCCGTCGTCGCGCTCATGGGCGGCGCACCCGTGGTCACATCCGAAGGCCGCAGCTTTCCTGTTGAGACCCGTTGGCTTGAAAAGCCGCTTCCCAAGAGCGCACGGATTGCCGAAGCCATGGCAGCGCAAATCCTCAGCGTACTGCCCGAGACAGAGGGCGGCATCCTCGCGTTCCTCCCGGGCGAAGGCGAAATTCGCCGCGCGGCCGCCCAGCTCGATACACGCGTCCCCGAGGGCGTTTCGGTTCACATGCTTTTCGGCGCACTCCCCTTCAAGGATCAGCAAGCCGCCATCCGCCCCGCAAAGGCTGGCCGCAAAATCGTATTAGCAACCTCCATCGCCGAAACTTCTCTGACCATCGAAGATGTCCGCGTCGTGCTTGACGCAGGCCTCGCCCGCCGCGCGCGCTATGACGCAGGCTCTGGCCTCTCCCGCCTCGTTACAGAAAAGGTCAGCCGTGCAGAAGCCACCCAGCGCCAAGGCCGCGCGGGCCGTGTGGCGACAGGCACCTGCTATCGCCTCTGGACACAGGGCGAAGATGGCGCGCTGCCCGCCTTTGCACCCGCTGAAATTGAGGTGGCTGATCTTGCCCCCTTCGCCCTTGAACTCGCCCTTTGGGGCAGCGCTGATTTGCCCCTGCTCACAGCTCCTCCCGAAGGCACACTCGCAGAGGCACAAAGCCTCCTTCAGGCCCTTGGTGCGCTTGATACAGAGCATCGCATTTCAGCTCATGGCCGCATGCTCGCGGCCCTACCCGTACACCCGCGCCTTGGCCATATGCTCGCCCTCGCGGGCAAAACCGCCGCACCCGTCGCAGCACTTCTGAGTGAGCGCGACATTCTCAAGGGCGCACCCGCCGATCTCGCATTGCGCCTCAAAGCGCTGGAAAACCCCCGTGCTGTGCCCCATCAGGTCAATCACGCCGCGCTTGCCCAAGTCCGCACCGAGGCCAAGCGCCTCGCCCGCACAGCGCCCGATGTCACCACAGCCTATTCTCCCGCTCAAATGGCCGCGCTCGCCTATCCTGATCGCATCGCACTGCGCCGCACAGGAGATGCGCCACGCTTTCTCACATCGGGCGGCAAAGGCATATATCTTGCCGATGACGATCCACTCGCCGCCGCCCGCCTGCTTGTCGTGACAGACACCGACGGTCACCCGCGCGAGGCCCGCATTCGCGCTGCGCTCCAGATATCAGAAGCCAAGCTGCGTGAGGTCTTCGCTCCCGACATCACATGGCAAAATTCTTGTCATTGGTCCCGCCGCGAGCGCCGCGTGATGGCGCTGGAGGAAGAGCGCTTTGGTCAACTCGCCCTGCAATCGCGAATGTGGAAAGACGCGCCGCAAGAGAACATAGCCCGCGCCATGTGCGACGGCATCCGCGAGCTCGGCCTCAAGCCCTCTCCTGCCGCCGAGCGCCTGCGCGCGCGCGTTGCTCTTCTGACGCAAGCAGACCACGAGATGCCCGATATGTCCGACACAGCGCTCCTTGAGACATTGGAGGTTTGGCTCGCACCTTATCTTACAGGCGTAAAAACAGATGCGCAGTGGAAGTCCTTTGACATCCATTCAGCGCTCCAAGCGCAGCTGACCTACGAACAAACCCAGCTCTTGGCTCAGCATGCCCCCGCTCATTTTACCACGCCCTTGGGCCGTCAGATCCCGATTGATTACGCGGGCAATGACCCCGAAATCTCGCTGCGCATTCAGGAAATGTTTGGCCAGCGCACCCACCCCCAAGTCGCAGGCAAGCCTCTGCGCATCACGCTCCTGTCGCCCGCCCAGCGCCCCGTGCAAACCACAATGGATATCCCCGCATTCTGGGATAGCTCCTATTCTGATGTGCGCAAAGACATGCGTGGCCGCTACCCCCGCCACCCGTGGCCCGAAGACCCCCGCGACGCAGACCCTACCCTGCGTACAAAACGCCGCTCCTGAGCGCCGCCTTTGCAATTGCAGAAAAAAAGTGGTATACGCGTGTTAATCAATAATAAAATCGCGGCAGTTAGTCAGTCACTTATGAATAAACAATTCCAAAAAGCTTGGAGCGAACTCCTCAGCCCGTTTCTGCGTCGTCCAAAGCGGCTGCAAGTCGCAGCATTGTGCTACAAGCAAGCCAACGACACCGACGACAAAGAAATCCTCCTCGTCACCTCGCGGGATACGGGCCGCTGGATCATTCCCAAGGGCTGGCCGATTGATGGCAAAAACGCCTCTGAAGCCGCGCTGCAAGAAGCTTGGGAAGAAGCAGGCGTGCGCAAAGGCACGGTCATGGGCAAAGCACTTGGTCTCTACAATTATGACAAAGAGCTCAAAGGCGGGCTACCTGTGGCAGTTGAAACATTGGTCTTCTCCGTGAAAGTCAACGAAATGCGCGATGACTACCCAGAAGCCTCCCAGCGCGAGCGCAAATGGGTCAGCCCGGCAGAAGCCGCAAACATGGTGCAAGAGCCCCAGCTGCAGGACATGCTGCGCAGTTTGTAACAGTTTTGTATCAGTTTTATGACAAATTGATTGAATTACGCCCCAACCTTCTCTAACCGAGCGGGAACGCCAAGGGGGCAAAATGACAGATTTCAATAAGCACGACGCCGATCACCTCGAAACACTCGACCGCGACCTACACCGCCTATCCTATCTGGAAAATGCTACCCAGTATGTTGCACGCCCCATGATGGGCCCAGGCATAGCGCTTGCCTTTATGGTCCTCGCTGGCCTGTCCGCTGCAATCTTCTTCGGCTTTGAGCCGCAAAACTACGTGGTCATCCTCGCCGCCGTCTTCGGCGCCTACATGGCGCTCAACATCGGCGCAAACGATGTCGCCAACAACATGGGCCCCGCCGTTGGCGCCAACGCGCTCACCCTTAGCGGCGCCATCGCCATCGCCGTTGTCTTCGAAAGCGCCGGCGCGCTCCTCGCGGGCGGTGATGTGGTCTCCACAATTTCCAAAGGCATCATTGCCCCCTCTACAATGGCCTCTGCCGATGTGTTCATCTGGGCGATGATGGCCGCGCTGATTTCTGCTGCGCTCTGGGTCAACCTCGCCACATGGGTCGGCGCGCCTGTCTCGACAACACACTCTGTTGTCGGTGGCGTCATGGGCGCAGGCATCGCTGCCGCGGGCCTCTCCGCTGTCAACTGGCCCACCATGAGCGCCATTGCCGCGAGCTGGGTCATCTCTCCTGTTCTGGGCGGAGCCATTGCCGCAGCCTTCCTCGCACTGATCAAATCGCGTGTGATCTATCAAGAAGACAAGATCGCAGCCGCCAAAAAGTGGGTTCCAATCCTTGTTGGTATCATGGCAGGCGCTTTCGCCTCATACCTTGCCCTCAAGGGCCTCAAGCGCATCATGAAGATCGATCTTCCGACAGCTCTGGCCATCGGCCTCGCGCTTGGTGTCGCGGCATGGCTTGTAACAATCCCACTGATCCGCCGTCAGTCTGAAGGGCTTGAAAACCGAAACAAATCTCTCAAAACCCTCTTCGGCATCCCACTGGTTATCTCGGCAGCACTGCTCAGCTTCGCTCACGGGGCCAATGATGTAGACAATGCGGTTGGCCCCCTCGCCGCCATCGTGCACGCCGCCGAATACGGCAGCTTTGCTGACAAAGTCGCGATCCCGATGTGGGTCATGATCATCGGCGCCTTCGGGATCAGCTTCGGCCTCTTCCTCTTTGGCCCCAAACTGATCCGCATGGTCGGCTCACAGATCACAAAGCTCAACCCGATGCGCGCCTATTGCGTCTCACTCTCAGCCGCAATCACAGTGATCGTCGCAAGCTGGCTCGGCCTGCCTGTATCCTCGACACATATTGCCGTGGGCGCAGTCTTTGGCGTTGGCTTCTTCCGTGAATGGGACGCCGCAAAGCGCATGCGTGCCAGCACGGTTGCAATGCCAGATGCACAGCGTATTGCCCCAGAAGAGCGCCGCCGTCGCAAGCTCGTGCGCCGTTCACACTTCATGACAATCATCGCAGCATGGGTCATCACAGTGCCCGCCGCCGCTGTCATGTCAGGGCTGATCTTCTATATTCTGTCCGCCGTCGTACACTAAGCCTAGCGCTTCGTTCAGTCCCACCACGGTCCATTATGCTTGCCCTCTTGGTCAAGCCTCTCAAAACCGTGGCGGCCAAAAAAGTCTCGCTGCGCCTGAATGATATTGGCCGTGCCACTGCCAATCCGCAGGCTGTCAAAGAAGCTGACAGCACTGCTCAAGGCAGGCGCAGGATGCCCCTCACCCAGCGCTGCGCCGGCAACAGCCCGCAAGCCGGGCAGAGCAGCCTGAAGCTTGGCCGCAATCGCCTCCGCTTCCAAAAGCTGGCCGCCATGGCTGGCGCTGTTCTCAAAAGCCTCGGCGATATCGTCCAGCAAGGCCGCGCGTATGATACAGCCCGCCCGCCAAATTTGCGCAATCCGCGCAAAATCAAGCGGCCAGTCATATTCCTCGGCAGCCTGCCTCAAAATGCGAAAGCCCTGCGCATAGGCCAAGATACGCCCCGCCATCAACGCATCCGCGATTTGATCCAAGCTGACGGAAACAGCGCCGCGCCCTGCGCCATATTGCACGCCAAGCCGCGCGCGAAGGACCTTTTCCGACGACCAGCTGCGCGCACCAATGGCAGCTTCAATCATACTCGCGCTCTGCCCCATCTGCAGCGCTTCGATCACAGTCCAGCGTCCCGTGCCTTTTTGACCTGCCGCATCACGGATATGGTCGACAAACGGAACGCCCGACTCCTCGTATTGCAAAAGCGCGCCTGTGATTTCCACAAGATAAGAGCGCAGCGGTCCCTTATCCCAAGCCTCAAACTGCGCACCAATCTCCGGCGCACTCATTCCAAGCCCGAAGTGCATCAGCCCATAAGCCTCCGCGATCATTTGCATATCGGCATATTCAATCCCGTTGTGCACGGTCTTCACAAAATGCCCCGCCCCGTCAGGCCCCAGATGCGCCACACAAGGCACGCCTTCATATTGCGCGGCAATAGCCCTCAACATCGGTTCAAGCTGGGTCCAGGAATGCGCCGTACCACCAACCATCATGGACGGCCCATACCGCGCACCCTTCTCGCCGCCCGAAACGCCCATACCGACAAAGTGCAGATCCTGCTGGGCCAGCGCTTGCGCGCGTCGCCGCGTATCGTGAAAATTCGCGTTGCCCCCGTCGATGATCGTATCACCCGCCTCAAGCAACGGCGTGACCGCCGCGATCATGCTATCCATAGGCGCGCCCGACGGGATCATAAACAGAATCACCCGAGGTGTTTTCAGGCCTGACACAAAGGCAGCGAGTTCAGAATGCGGATGCAGGCGCTCGGCCAACGGCCCCACCTCTGCAACAAAGTCGGCGATCCAGCTGACCTCGCGGTTGGTCACCGCAACATCAAAGCCCTTCTCGGCAAGGTTCAGCGCCAAAGCACTGCCCATCACACCAAGCCCGTATACACCGATATTCGCGCGCACCGTCAGCACTCCCCTGATCGCGCTACCATCCTATTGGACAAAACCCCAAGCGCAAGCATCTAACAAAAACGCCCTGCTTCTTCTCTTCAAAAATATCCCGGGGGAGCACGAGGGGGCGGAGCCCTCTCGCTCCGTGTGCTTGGGTGGGCCCAAGCACAGCCAGAAAAATGCGCCTATTTCCCCAAGCACCAGCGCACCACAGCCTTCTGCGCATGAAGACGGTTCTCCGCCTCATCAAAGATCACAGAGTTCGGCCCGTCCATCACAGCGCTCGTCGCCTCGTCCTCGCGATGCGCAGGCAAGCAATGCATAAACAGCGCATCAGGCTTGGCATGTCGCATCAGGTCTTCATTCACTTGATAGGGCCGCAGCATATTATGGCGGCGCTCTTTGGTGCTTTGCCCGTCATGCATGCTCACCCAAGTGTCAGTGACAACAAGATCCGCACCCTGCACAGCAGTCTTCGCATCCCGCTCAAGGCTCACGCTCACACCTGCTTTACGGGCAAGGCCGATGAATTCGTCTTCAGGGTCAAGCTGGCTTGGCCCCGTAAACACCATATCAAAGCCAAACTGCGCCGCCGCATGCAGGAAGGACGCGCAGACATTATTGCCATCGCCACACCACACCACTTTCTTGCCCTTTATAGAGCCGCGGTGCTCCTCATAGGTCAGAACATCCGCCATGATCTGGCAAGGATGCGTACGGTCCGTGAGCCCGTTGATCACAGGCACAGTCGCATGCTCCGCCATTTCCAGCAGCACAGACTCATCAAACGTGCGGATCATGATCAGGTCGACATAACGGCTCATCACTTTAGCGGTATCCGCAATCGTTTCACCGTGGCCAAGCTGCATTTCACTGCCCGTCAGAAGCATGGTCTGCCCCCCCATCTGACGCACACCCACATCAAAGCTCACCCGCGTTCGCGTGGAGGGCTTTTCAAAAATCAGCGCAACCATCTGCCCCTCAAGCGGGCGCTCGTCATCAAGCGCACCCTTGGGCCGTCCAGCCCGCGCCGTTTTCATTGCCGCCGCTTGGTCAATAATACCGCGCAAGTCGTCCTTGCTCGTCTTATGAATGTCGAGAAAATGGTTCATGCCTTAAGTCCTTCACTGACCGCGCTCGCGGCTTTATCAAGGCGCGCCACCGCCTCAGAAATATCACTCTCCGTAATGTTCAGCGCTGGCAAAAGCCGCACCACATTATCAGCAGCAGGGACAGAGAGCACACCCGCCTCATACCCCGCCTTCACAACGTCAATCGGCGCAACCTTACACTTCAGGCCCAGCATCAGCCCCGCGCCGCGCACGCCTTCAAACACATCAGGATGCGCCGCAACCAAGCCCTCAAGCTTCTGGCGCAAGCCACCCGCGCGGGCGTTCACCTCGGCTAGAAACGCAGGGTCCGAAACAATCTCCATCACCTTGAGACCAACAGCGCAGGCGAGAGGGTTGCCCCCGTATGTGCTGCCATGCGTCCCCGCGACCATTCCGCTCGCGGCCTCTTCACGGGCCAGCACAGCCCCAAGCGGGAAGCCACCGCCAATGCCCTTCGCGACCATCATGATATCTGGCTCAATGCCTGACCACTCATGGGCAAAGAGTTTCCCAGTGCGGCCCACGCCACATTGCACCTCATCCAGGATCAGCAGCGCACCCGTCTCGTCGCAGATATCGCGCAGCCCCTTCAGGCACTGGTCAGGCAGCGGACGAATACCGCCCTCGCCCTGCACAGGTTCGATCAGGATCGCCGCGGTGTTCTCGCTCACAGCCGCGCGCAGAGCGTCGTGGTCGCCCCATGGAAGATGGGTAAACCCGCCAAGGATCGGCCCAAAACCCTTGGTCATCTTTTCGCTGCCCGCTGCCGCAATGCCTGCTGCCGAGCGGCCGTGGAAAGACCCCTCAAAGGTGATAATCTCAACCCGCTCAGGCTGACCTTTTTCATACCAATATTTGCGCGCCATTTTGACGGCGAGCTCACAGGCCTCTGTGCCCGAGTTGGTAAAGAATACGGTGTCCGCAAAAGTCTCTTCGACAAGCTTCTCCGCCAAAGCCTGTTGCTGCGGGATTTGGTAGAGGTTGGAGAGGTGCCAGAGCTTCCCCGCCTGCTCCGTGAGCGCCCCGACCAACGCAGGGTTGGCATGCCCCAGAGCATTTACAGCAATACCCGCTCCAAGGTCCAAAAAGCGTCGCCCGTCCGCTTCCGTCAGCCAGCTGCCCTCGCCCGAGACAAAGCTCAAGGGCGCACGGTTATAGGTCGGCAAAAGAGAAGGGATCATAGGTATTATCCTTATAAGAAGCCCGATAAGTGCCGAAGCAGGCGGGCATAGTCAACATGGGGGACAGAAAAGAGCGCCTTATGGCCGCGCCCATAGCCGTGCTGTCGCCGAGCTTACGCTCGTCGACGTCGTGAGAAGAAAGAGTTCACTGCGTTGCACATACGGACCATCTAGCAGCGCCCTTGCCCCAAGGGAAGCAAAAACCTCTTGCCCCCGCCAGCGGCTTCTCTATCGCTTCTCCACATGAAAGCTCTCGCCCTCCCCAATGCGCGCCTCGCCGTGATGCTCATGCTCACAGCAACTTTCTTTATCGCGAGCTCCACGCTGATGGCCAAGCTCGCGTCTGATCCACGCTTTGGCACACCATTGCATCCCTTGCAGATCAGCCATGGCCGCTTTCTTTTCGCCTTTGTGCTGATCAGCGCCGTGGTCACAGCCACCCAGCAAAAGATCTCGCGGACAAACCTGCGGCTCCACACTGCACGTTCACTGCTCGGCTGGAGCGGCGTCACTCTGATGTTTGCCGCCGTCGCGTTTATTCCCATGGCAGATGCCACAGCGATCAGCTTCCTCAACCCAGTCTTTGCGATGGTCTTCGCCATTCCGCTTCTGGGCGAGCGGGTCGGCCCCGTGCGCTGGAGCGCGGCTGCCATTGCTTTTCTTGGTGCGCTTGTGCTTCTGCGTCCGTCCGCAGCAAGCTTTGAGGCAGGCGCGCTCTTGGCCCTCGGCGCTGCGGTTTTTATGGGGCTCGAAGTGATCCTGATCAAACGCCTCGCAAATTCTGAACCGCCACTGCAAATTCTGTTCGTCAACAACGCGATCGGCCTGATCATTGCGAGCCTCGCTGTGCTCCCCGTATGGCAAATGCCCAGTCCTTCACAATGGCTCGTCCTTGCAGGCGTCGGCTCTGCAATGGCCATGGCGCAGTTCTTCTTCGTCAATGCCATGGCCCGCGCCGAAGCCAGCTATATTGCGCCCTTTGCATTCACCACATTGATCTTCGCCGCCGCTTATGATGCAGCCCTGTTTGGCGCGTGGCCAGATGTCGTCTCAGCGGTCGGCGCGCTGACCATTCTCTCCGGTGCGGGGCTTCTGGCGTGGCGCGAAAGCCATCTCAAGTCAGCCGCATCACCCTCGAAGTGATTCTGCACCTTGTATCTGCGCCCACGATGCTTAGTATAGGGCGCTGATCCAAGTTCTGGCCCGCCTCGTGCGCACGGCCCCCCAACCTCAAGGAAACCGCATGTCCTGGACAGACGAACGCGTAGAAGTATTGAAAAAGATGTGGGGCGAAGGCCAGTCGGCCAGCCAGATCGCCAAAGAGCTTGGTGGCGTCACCCGCAACGCTGTGATCGGCAAGGTACACCGCCTTGGTCTATCCAACCGCACCACAACAGGCGCGGCCAAGCCAGATGCCAAAGCCGCCGCTCCAAGTGCGCCCAAAAAGCCGTCAAAGCCCAAAGCCGCGCCACCCAAGGCTGCCGCAAAAGTGGCCGAGCCTGCACCCGTTGCAGAGCTTGAGGGTGAGGTCGAAGCCAAGCCTATTCCCAAAAGCCCTGCGCGCCGTGCCATTATTCCGGCGGGCCAGCCGCTTCCACCACAGCCCTCAAACAACGAGATCAGCGCCGAAGCCCTCGCAAAAGTCAGCGAAATTGAGAAAAAGGCAAAGCGTCTCACACTCATGGAATTGACCGAGCGTACCTGCAAATGGCCTGTTGGCGACCCCGCCACAGATGATTTCTGGTTCTGTGGCCTGCCCACAAAGTCAGGCAAGCCCTACTGCGAAGCGCATGTTGGCGTGGCCTTCCAGCCCATGTCCTCGCGGCGCGATCGCAAACGCTAAGCAGCTTTTCTGATTGCCTTAAATATCCACAGCCCGCGCCCTCACCCCGCGCGGGCTTTTTTCATTCAGAACACATCCTCACAAGGAGCAGCCACATGAAAATCGGTTTTCTTGGCACAGGAACAATCGCAACAGCTGTCGTGCACGCCCTTGCGCCGCTCGGTCACCTGATCACAGTCTCGGAGCGCTCCGCCGCCAACGCCGCCATGCTAAGCGCCGCCTACGAAAACGTGGCCGTGGCCTACAACGCAGACGTCACCGCTGCGGCAGATGTGCTTTTTCTCGGCCTCATGCCCGACATCGCGCGTGAGGTCCTCCCCGCACTCACCTTTCGAGAAGGCCAACGTGTGATCTCTTTCATAGCCGATCTGCCGCTTTCCGAGGTGCAGTCCCTGATTGGCCCTGCGACAGCCGAAAGCCTCGTCCTCCCTTTCCCCGCAATTGCGCAGACCCGCTCGCCCCTGATCGCTTTTCCACAGTCTGCTCTCGTGTCCGATATTTTCGCGGCGCATGATGTCTTCAATATGGAAACTGAGGCCGAGTTCCGCGCCATGCTTTCGGCCCAAGCCGTTCTGTCCCCCGTCGTGCAAATGCTGCTAACAGCCTCAGATTGGGCCGCTGACAAAGGGGCCGAAGCAACAAAAGCACAAGACTTCCTGCGCAGTCTCATCGCGGCAAACCTGTCAGCAAGCCCGCTTGCGCCTCTCTTGCAGTCTCTCAGCACAGAAGGCGGATACAACGCCCGCTTGCACGCACACATGGACAAGGCCGACAGCTTTACCGACTTGAAAAGCGGCCTCGAGGCGCTCTGAGCGGCACGCGTTTAAAGACAGTCGCAACCATCAGCTGCACATCATAGCAAAGGCTCTGCTCACGCGCATAAATCAAATCTAGCCGCTCCTTCGCTGGGATGCAGGAACGCACATAGATTGCCTCTGCCTCTTCGGCCGTGTGACAGGGCGCAAGCAGAGCCTCCTCGCAGCGATGATAGGCCAGCGTCGCCAAGCCCGTCACACCAGGGCGCGTTTTTAAGACCTCGCCATAAACATCAGGACACATCTCCACATAGCGTCGCAGTGGCGGGCGCGGCCCAACAAAGCTGATATCGCCACGCAAAATGTTGATCAGCTGTGGTAACTCGTCCAAGCGTGTACGCCGCAAAAAACGGCCCACGCGTGTCACACGCCCCGCAGTATGCCCGCCTGAAAGAACAGCCTCAACTTCATCCTGCTTCATGGTGCGAAATTTCCAGAATTGAAACGGCACATTCACCGCCCGCATCCGCTCAGCGATATAGAAGACATCTCCCCCGTCAGACAGCTTGATCACCCCAGCGATCGTAAGCGCCACAGGGGATAGAACAACTATAAGAAGACTTGATAACATCACATCCATCAGCCGTTTACTAATACTCATGCGCTGCATCTCCAGCCATATCGGCACAGCACAACGCCTTCCAGGCGCGTGTCAAACCCTTCTGTAACGGCCAGAAATGAACCTAAATAACTGAATACCCTCTGATGAATCAGAACAGCTACCAAATATCACTCGTTACCTGACGTCTGCTTCACAAACGATTGCGCATCGCTTGTGAGCAGAATCCTGCGTCTTGTGATACTCTGTCACTCAACCATAGATAGAATCAACACTGAAAACACCGCAGCTCATCACTGCGGTGCTTCTGTCTTTATTCAGATCGCTTCAGATCAGGCGGGGCAGCGTGCCACGTAGCGGCTACCGTCTGGGTTTTGATACACACAGTCACCCGCCGTCGGAGCTTTTCCGATCAGGTTGCCAGCAACTGCGCCCGCAACGCCGCCGATGATCGCCCCCTTGGCCCGATCATCAGAACTCGACACAGCCGCACCGATCAAAGCGCCGCCAAGCGCGCCTGCCGCAATGCTCTGGTCTGGTCTGTCGTATCGCAAGCTCCAAGCGCAGCAACAAGCGGTATGGTCAAAAGCAGTCTATACATTTTCGAATCCCCTTCAGGTGGTGGATGTCAGATGGGATCAGGCTGGCATATTACGGAGCTGGCCGAACAGGACATAAGTCAAAGGCCCCTGTCCATGAGCGCTATTTGGCCCATAGCCCGATAAACAGGCCACCCGTCAAACAAGCCTTTAGCCCAGCGGTTCGACGGGCACGTCCACCTTAATGTGCTGTTCGCCGCGTTCGGCCGCAAGGCGGATCTGCTTCTGACGCTCGCGAAAGCGTGTCTTGTCGCTCTCCGTCGTCTCGCCGATGCAGTGGTGGCACGAAACCCCCTGCTCCCACTCTTCCCGCGCCTTATCTTCTGGCAGGACAGGGCGGCGACACGCATGACAGAGCTCATGGGGCCCCTCGCGCAAGCCGTGGCCCACCGAGACACGCCTGTCAAAGACAAAGCATTCCCCGTTCCACGTGCTCTGCTCTTCAGGCACTTTCTCAAGATACTTCAGAATACCACCCTTCAGGTGGTAGACATCTTCAATCCCCTGCCCGAGCAAATAGTTTGTCGACTTCTCGCAGCGAATGCCGCCCGTGCAGAACATAGCGATCCGCTTGTTGTGAAAGCGCTCTTTGTTCTCTTCCCACCAAGCCGGAAAGTCACGAAAGCTCGCAGTCATAGGATCAACCGCGCCTTCAAATGTGCCGATCGCCACTTCATAATCGTTGCGCGTGTCAATCACGGCCACATCTTCTGACAGGATAAGCGCGTTCCAGTCCTCTGGCTCCACATAGTTGCCCACATGGGCGCGCGGGTCCACATCGGGCTGGCCCATCGTGACAATCTCTTTCTTGAGCTTCACTTTCATGCGCGCAAACGGCTGGCTCGCGGCGGTGCTTTCCTTCCACTCCAGCGTGGCACAGCCGGGCAGCGCACGGATATAGCCAAGGACGGTATCAAGCCCCGCACGGTGGCCCGCGATTGTCCCATTGATCCCCTCACGCGCAATCAGAAGAGAGCCGGAAATCCCGTTTTCGCGGCAGATGTCCTGCAGCGGCCCCTGCATCGCGGCGGGGCCTTCAAACGGGGTAAAATGATAGAGTGCAGCAAGTATAAACATAGTCTCGGCCTAGCTGGGAATCGCGGTTTCGGCAAGATGTTTACTCTTGAGTTCGCCCCGATGCACCCCTACCCATTGTCGCAGGACAAGCCTCAAAGGAGCCCGCCATGCCCGCCGATACAGCCCTCCTCGTGATCGACGTTCAAAACGACTTTTGCCCAGGTGGCGCGCTCGCTGTCGACGGGGGCGATCAGATTGTTTCAGGCATCAACACGCTCATGGACGACCACAGCTGCGTCATCCTAACTCAAGACTGGCATCCAGCAGGGCACTCTTCCTTTGCCTCCTCCCATGAGGGCAAAGGCCCCTTTGAGCTCATAGAAATGCCCTATGGCCCACAAGTCCTCTGGCCCGATCACTGCGTCATTGGTTCGCATGGTGCCTCCTTTCATCCCGACCTGCGCACAGACACGGCCCAGATGATCGTACGCAAAGGCTTCCGCCCCCACATCGACAGCTATTCTGCTTTCTTTGAAAATGACCGCAGCACAGCCACTGGCCTGCATGGTTATCTCCAAGAGCGCGGCATCCGCTCACTCGTGCTGACAGGCCTCGCCACAGATTTCTGCGTCGCCTACTCTGCACTTGATGCAGCGCGCCTTGGCTATGTCGTCGAGCTGCACGAAAGCCTTTGCCGCGCGATTGATCTTGACGGCTCGCTTGCCGCCGCCAAATCGCAACTGCGCGATGCGGGCGTCAAAATCAGCTAAATACTGTTAAAAACGCTTATAAATGAGGGCATATGTTACCTTTTCATTAAGCGAAAAAAGGCTAGGTCTTTCCGCATGAGCGCGTGGAAGGAAGCAAGCGGCGATGCCGACAGATACTCTGGAACATGAACAGAAGCTCGCAGAGTTCGAGCAACGCAACAGCCCCGAGGGTTTGCTGCTGCGCTACGCGCGCCGTCGGCCCTCCTACTTCTGGTTCCGCCAGATTTTCATGATCTGCGGCTCTCTCGTTCTCTTCCTTACAGGGCATCCCTTCGTCAGCCTCGCGGTCTACCTGACTTTGCTCGCAGGCGAGCTTGTGGACAGCCTTTTTCTCATGTCTGTTCCACGCAAGCTCGAGCAAGGCGTATCATTCAAGCGCCTCTACAATATCGCCAGCCTCACAGCCGCCTTTCAGGCCGCCACAAGTGTCTCGCTCGCCTTCTTCCCTGTCTGGCTCGAAGGCTCTCCCGAGACGCTCGCCTTCTGCTTTGCCTTTATCGCAGGCGGCGGCATTAACTCGAGCTACATGCTCAGCTTTCACCCTGTCGCGACTTATATCAGGCTCGGCACGCTCCTTGCGTCAGGCATCGCTGCCATGGTCTACGGCGCCGCCTTTGGCAGCCTTGGGCTTCAGGCAGAGATTTATACCTTCTTCGCCTTTTGTATGACCATCTTTCTGATTTATACTTTCCTCCAATACTCCCAAGGCGACTTTGACCACAAAACCAAAAGCAATCGCCGAATGTTGGAACAGAGCCTCGAGCTCGCAGCCTTCAATAAGGCTCTGCACGACCAACAAAGCGAAATCCGCCGCCTTGCTCTCGTCGCACGCTACGCAAACGACTCTGTGATTGTGGCCGACCCGACGGGGCACATCCTTTTGGTCAACGAGGCCTTCACACGGATCACGGGCTATAGCCGCGAAGAAGCCATCGGCAAGCGCCCGGGCACGCTTCTGGATGGTGCAGATACCTCTGTCGCGACGACCACAGCCATTGAAGACGCAGTCGCCTCAGGGAGGCCTCTGCGCACAGAGCTCATCAACTACCGCAAAGACGGAACAAAAATCTGGGTCGAAACCAACCAGGTTCCGATCTACAACGAGGCTGGCAATGTCGAAATGATCATCGCGATCGAGCGTGATGTCACAGCCGACAAATACCACATGGAAGAGCTCGCCGTTGCCAAACGCGCCGCCGAAGATGGCGAGCGCGCCAAAACTCAGTTCCTCGCCACCATGAGCCACGAAATTCGCACACCCATGAACGGCATTATCGGAATGGCCGACCTGCTCAACGACGAAAGCCTCAACACTGAACAAAAGGGCTATGTCGAGACAATCCGCTACTCTGCCGAAGCCTTGATGCGGATCATCAATGACATCCTAGACTTCTCAAAGCTCGATGCTGGCAAATCCGTGATAAATCCTGTTGATTTTGACTTGCTAGGATGCGTCGAGAGCGCTGTTTCAATCTTGCGCCCCAAAGCCATCGAAAAGGATATATTTGTCAAGCTCAACTGCCTCACACCCGTGCCTCCGCTCCTGCGTGGCGATGACGGACGCATCCGCCAAATTGTGATCAACATTGTCGGCAATGCGATCAAATTCACCAAGCACGGCGGCGTGACAATCGATCTCTCCTGCTATGACAACAGCGAGGGCAGCCTCGTCGCTCTCGATGTCAGCGACACAGGCATCGGCATTGCAGAAGACAGGGTTGAGCAGATTTTTGACCAGTTCAGCCAAGCCAACGGCGAGATCACCCGCCAATACGGCGGCACAGGCCTGGGCCTCACCATCTCGCGCATCCTCGCCCATGAAATGGGCGGCGACATCTCGATCCGTTCCACACTAGGTACGGGCTCAACCTTCACAATCTCGCTACAGCTTGATCACACGCTTGATGCGCTCGAGGCGGCCGCCGAAGAAGCTTTGGCCACCGCCGCCGAGATCAAACTGCCAGGGGTCAAAGCGCTTGTGGCTGAAGACAACCTGACCAATCAACTTCTGATCAAGAAATACCTCAAAGATACCGAGATGGAGATCATCTATGCGCGCAACGGTCGCGAAGCTGTTCGCTTGACCCTGTACCACCAGCCGCAAGTGATCTTCATGGACATGTCGATGCCCGAAATGGACGGCATAAGCGCAACTCGCAAAATCCGCTCCGAAAAGGCCCTCGCACAGCCCAAAATCGTCGCACTTACGGCCAACGTTTATGCCTCCGACAAGGCCGCCTGCCTCGCCGCAGGAATGGATGGCTTCCTCTCCAAGCCACTCAAGCGCTCCGAGCTTCTTGGCTGGCTCGGTCAGCTCTGACAAGCTCTTTCTGGGCTTGAACCCATCCGCCCCGCGCCCCATTGTGTCCGCAATATTTTGCAAGGGGGCCGCCGCCCATGGACATCGCCACACGCGTCTGGAATCACAAATGGAAGATCGACCCGATCGTCCGCTCGCTGATCGATAATGATTTTTACAAACTGCTGATGTGCCAGTCGGTCTTTCGCAACAAGCCCGACGCCCAAGTGCGCTTCTCGCTGATCAACCGCGCGCAGGATGTCCCGCTCGCCAAGCTCATCGACGAGGGCGAGCTGCGCGAACAGCTCGACCATATCCGCTCTCTCTCCCTCACCCGCGGCGAAAGCACCTACCTGCGCGGCAACACCTTCTACGGCAAGCGCCAGATGTTCCGCCCCGACTTCATGGAATGGTTCGAGAACCTGCGCCTGCCCGAATACGAACTCACCCGCGTAGGCGACCAATACGAACTCACGTTTGAAGGCAGCTGGCCCGAGGTCATGCTCTGGGAAATCCCCGCGCTCGCCGTCCTGATGGAACTGCGCTCCCGCGCCGTCCTCGGCAAAATGGGCAAATTCGAGCTGCAAGTCCTCTACGCCCGCGCCACAACCAAACTCTGGGAAAAGATCGAGCGCCTGCGCACAGCCCCCGGCCTCAAACTCGCCGATTTCGGAACCCGCCGCCGCCACTCCTACCTCTGGCAAGACTGGTGCGTGCAAGCCATGCTCGAAGGCCTCGGCCCCGACGCCTTCATCGGAACCTCCAATGTCCACATCGCCATGCGCCGCGATATCGAGGCCATCGGCACAAACGCCCACGAGCTGCCCATGGTCTACTCCGCCTTGGCGCAAACGGATGAAGCCCTCGCCCGCGCGCCCTATGACGTGCTGTCTGACTGGCACGATGAACACGACGGCAACCTGCGCATCATCCTGCCCGACACCTACGGAACCAAAGGCTTCCTTGAGCGCGCGCCCGACTGGCTCGCCGGCTGGACAGGGATCAGGATCGACTCTGGCGACCCCGCAACAGCCGCCGAAACAGCGATCAACTGGTGGAAATCCCGCGGTGAAGACCCGACAAAAAAACTGGTCATCTTCTCCGATGGCTTGGACGTCGACAAAATCCTCGAACTCCACAACCAGTTCTCAGGCCGCGTCCGCCCGTCCTTCGGCTGGGGCACCCTCATGACAAACGACTTCCGCGGCCTCACATCTGGCGACGCCCTCGCACCCTTCTCCATGGTCTGCAAAGCGATCGAAGCCAACGGCTCCCCCACAGTCAAACTCTCCGACAACCCTCGCAAAGCCATGGGGCCAAAGGCAGAGATCGAACGCTATAAACGGGTATTCGGGGTCGGGGAGCAGGACGAAATGGAGGTTGTGGTTTAAGGTTCGATCTCTTTTTTATCAGCAGCGAGTAGCAGCACTTCCTTTTTGTGCTGCCTAATTTCTGAGAGCGTTTCGCTTAGAGCATCACCTCTATGTGCTTCATCTTCCTGGCCGTCTTCGTTAGCTGAATGGGGTTCTATGAACTCGAGTTCGCCTCCTTTTTCAAAAAACGTTAGCATTTTCATTACAGCCTGCTCCATGAGACTTTTTTGCTCGTGATTAAGCACGAGCTCACCCTCTTGCGCGATCTCGTCTACAAGGGCTGCTTTTCTCGCAACAACATCACGTTTATGGTTTTCCTTGAGCATTCGCTCGATTTCAGCAGTATGCATTCGTTTTTGTTTTAGTTCTTCAATTGCGGAGAGAACCTTTATTCCATCAAGCGCCATACCTGATACATTCTTTGTTATCTTAGCAAGAACCAATGTTACGGCTGCAGTCCCCGCAAGACAGACGAAAACTGACCCATTCCACACGCCTCTAACTTGGACATCTTCGGGCGTTTCATCCGAGGCTGAAGTCACACCTCGAATAATTTCATACCAGTCCGCTGTGCGCTTCTTGAGATCAGCACTGTTCTCAATCGCAGCCTCATTTTGGAAAATAATGCGAATTTCGACCTGCTCACGCCACAACAATCGATGCTCAGTAACCCAATCCAACTGTCCAAGAGGCCCGCGCAAGGCGTCTAATTTGGACTGGGCTTGATTGAGCTTCGAAATAAATGACTTCAGTTTATCCCGAGCGGTTGCAGGGTCAAAGTCGCTCACCCGTACAATAGAGTTAACCGCAATACTCCCAGATGCTCCCAACTGGTCTTTGACTTACAAATTTTCAAGCCATTTTACCAGGTTATGGTTGAGTCTCTCTAGTGGCACGGACCGTAATAGACCAACGGCTTTGTCTAATTTTTCTACAACTGGCTGCTTCTGTGGTTGACTGGAATTGTGATTTAAAACGGCCTGCAATTCGTTCAATGCAGTAATCACTCAAGGAATCTCGTCGTTAGAAAATTGCGTTAAGTCCCAAAGTTCATAAACTTCCATCAAAGACATCCATGTGATCGTTAATAAAACCGAACGCTATAAGCATCCTACAAGCCCGCCACCCATAGCAACCCTAGTGAGAGTTTAGCAATTCAAATCTACTCTAGCCCCCTCACTCCTCCCCCGTCACCTTCCCGCGCATGGCCTTCACATCCCCGCGCACTTTCTTCGCCTTGAGCCGCCGTTTCTGGCTGCCGTAGGTCGGCTTCGTCGCGATCCTTCGTTTGGGTTTCACAAGCGCGGCGCGGATAAGCTCCGCCAACCGCTCCCGTGCGATCTCGCGGTTCCTTGCCTGCGAGCGGGTGTCTTCGACCTGAAGCACAATCGCGCCCTCTTTTGTCCAGCGCCGCCCCGCGAGCTTCCTCAGCCGCGTCTTCACGGGCGCGGGCAGGTTCGGCGAGCGCTCCGCCTCAAAGCGCAGCTCGACAGCTGTGGACACTTTGTTCACATTCTGCCCGCCAGGCCCGCTTGAGCGCACAAAATTTTCAGAAATTTCCCAATCGGCAATTTCTATCTCGTCTGAAATGGTTAACGGCATTTTTCCATTTTGGCGGTGCACGGGTTGTGCACGGGTTGTGCACGCATATCACCCCCCCTGTTTTCACAAATTGAGTCGAAAGGTAAAAGGGGCGTCCGATCCGTGTCGAACGCCCCTCCGAGATTGTAGGAGGTGGGCTGGTTAGGGCTCACCAATCCGTGGATTTTTACGCCTAGGGGCTGCCCTAGATCGTCGCCTCCCGAACTGTCCCAACACACTTCTCCAGTTTCCCATTAGACACTAGAGCACCTCCTTTCAGTTGTTTCCGATAAGCTTAGCCTGCCACAGCCAGAGCAGATGTCAAACAAAATGTTGTGTATTTTTTGTGACGCGCCCCACGATGATGCGGAACGGTATCAAAGCGAGCAGGGCCAGCGAAAGCTTTACGCCCCAGTCCGCCACAGCGAGCGAAACCCAGAGCGGGACAGCTGGCCCGACGCCCAGAAGCGGCAGGACCTCGCCCGCCCAAGACACATCATTTGACGGTTCGATAAAGCTGAGTGCGCCGGAGAAAGCGATTGTAAAGAAAATCGCGCTGTCCAGACTTGCGCCCAAAAGGGTCGAAACAAGCGGCGCGCGCCACCATTTTCCGCCCCTTAGCGCATCGAACGCTGCCACATCCAAGAGCTGCGCCAGCAAGAACGCCGTGCCCGATCCGATGGCAATCCGCAGTGTCACAAGCGGGCCGTATTCGCCCATAATCTGCGTGCCCACCAGAGAGCAGAGAACACCAAAAATGAACCCGATAACAACAACTTGCCGCGCAGCCTTGGGGCCATAAACGCGGTTCATAATATCAGTCACAAGGAAGGCCAGAGGGTAGGTAAACGCCCCCCATGTCAGCCATTGGCCAAAGAGAAACTGAACCAGAATATTGGAGGCAACCACAATGGCCGCCATGGCGAGAACGCCAGGAAGATAAGTACGTGTCATATGCATTTCCGTTTTCACAAGGTTGCGGAGACTTGGCCTGACCCATTCAGACGCGCCCTCCTACCGCCCTAAACCCCTTATTTCAAGGGCTTTTTTTACGGTATCTGACAAGTTCACTGGCAAGAACAGGTAGGAAATTGTTGTCGCTGATCAGTTCGATATAGGTCTCGCCGGCCTCTTCAAACACGGCGATCCCCTCAAGGTTTGCATGTGTCCAAAGCCTTGTTTTTAGGAGCGTTTCGTCTTCATGCGGCACACCGTCCCGCCACTCAAACATCCTGATCCGCGAACGGAACCCACTCAAAAGATAGTTCCGCTCGAGCACATAGAGCCGCCCATCGGGCCCAAAGTCCGCACCCACAGCCAAGAACGCACCACGCCTTGAAATGCTGGTCTTACGCCACTCTGTCCCATCAAAGACAAAAACAGGAAAGGGCCGCTCACTGGCCTCGGACCGCTCAGCAATGGCCACAAGTTCTCCAGCGGGGCTGAGTGCCAACGCCTCAAGCCCTGAGTTGCCGCCAAGCCGCTCAAACTCGTCGGCCAAAGGTAGCTTCTCCACAATCACACCTGTCGTGCCGTCGTAAATATCAACTCGGTGCCGCCCCTCAAAAGAGATCGCAAACCGCCCATTTCCCAGCGCCACAAGCCCCTCTGCGTCCTGCCAGCGGCGGCCCAGCGGGGCACCGTCAATTCCTTGCAAAGTGACGGCTGAAATCTCTTCTCCGGACAAAGTGTAGAGGTGGCCCCTATCCGTCAAAAGGTGCCGCGTTGTCCCATTTGTTTCATAGCCTGAAAATCCCCCGAAATCAGCGTCGCCTACCGGGCCAATAAGAGGAGATACGTTGACACGCTCCACACCATCAGCCTGCCCCGAGTGCCAATACCATCCGCATAGCGCGGCAAATATCGCGCTTAGCGCGACTGCAAAACGCCAACGCATTGATTAGGCAAATCGGCCAGAGTATATTCACGCCGCGGCTTTGCTGGCTTGGCGTTCGGATCGGGGGGCGGCGGATTGAGGATATTCTTCACCCATGTCTGCGCATCAGCACAACCGTCCCCAGCAGGTGGAGTGGCTTGATCCACACAGCCACGCATACCCTTCGGACAGCTCAAACGCACATGGAAATGGTAGTGGTGCCCCCACCACGGGCGCACTTTTCTCAGCCAGCTTTTGTCGCCTTTTTCCTCCTTGCACATCCGCACTTTGGCACCTGGAAAAACAAAAATGCGAGCAACACGCGGGTCTTTTGCAGCAGCCTTCATGATGTTCATATGTTGCCTTGTGTAGTTGTCATTTGTGTATGCACCGTTCGAACGGCGCAACGAAATAGAGGAAATATTCTCCCGTTCGCTGGCGCTCAGGTTCAGCCGCTTCGGAGCAAGCATCCAAATATCAGCGTCCAGCCCGATCTGGTGACTTCGATGTCCAGAGAGCATAGGCCCCCCTCTCGGTTGGCTCATATCCCCGACATAAAGACCCGCCCAGCCAGGCTGGGTCGCGGCAAAGCGCGAAAGGTTCTGAACAAAATCAATCAGCTCAGGATGGCCCCAATTGCGGTTCCGCGACAGGCGCATCGCCTGCCACGTTGGTCCTGTCTCGGCGAGCTCCACACCCCCCGCAAGGCAACCTTTGGCATAGCTTCCATAGGGCGCCGGCGGCTGCTGTGAGCCTTCAGGAACGGCGCCAAAGAGCTGTTTGGCAAGCTTCCCGTTCATACTCGCAGGGATCACAGAGGCGCTTTTTGTGCTGACTGTTTCAGACTGGCCATCGCCACAGCCCGCAAGCAAAACCACCACACACACAACAAGTAACTTTTTCACCTTTAGCTCCTGTCTCCTTCGGGCTTAACCCATCGTAACAAAACCAGCCCAATTAGAAAGAGTACAATCACAGGCGAAACTCCAAGGCGCGCGCTTCCGCTCAGCGCCGTCGCCAGCCCGACCAATGTGGGCGCAAGAAAGGCCGTGGCCCGCCCCGTGAGGCCATAGAGCCCAAAGCTCTCAGTGGGCGCCTCAGGCTTGGAGTGACGCACCATGAGCGTGCGCGAAGCCGCCTGCAATGTCCCGCCAAGCCCGCCGATAAACACACCACACAACAGAAAAACAATATCTGGGAGGCTCGAGCCTTCAGCCAGCGGCACACCAAAAATCATCTCTCTCGACATTGAAACAACAGTGATGCAGACCCCGATAAGCAGCCAGATGGCTGTGATAATCACAGGCTTAGGCCCAAAGCGGCTGTCAAACTTTCCACCAAGCCAACTGAACAGCGCCGCCGAAATCGCCCCAATCACACCAAACACGCCGATCTGCGTGATCTGCCAGTTCAGAACTAGCGCCGCATAGACGCCACCAAAACTATAGAGGCCATTCAGCGCATCACGATAAAACATCGAAGAGCCAAGATAGGCTGCCGATGACCTGTTGTTCTTAAGGCCACGCAGGGATCGCATAAGTGAACTGAGGGCTGCGGAAACACTCGCTCCCGGTTTACTTACGCCCGGCTCGTCTCGGACCCAAAGAAAATAGGGGATCATAAAAGCCACAAACCAGACAGCCGTAAACGGCCCAACAAAGCGCGTACCCTCGCGTGCGGTCGCATCAAAACCAAAGGCTGGGTCTAAGCCGATCAATGTTTTGCCGTCGCCCTGCTCAACAAACAAAAGCAACATAATCGCCAGTGAAACAACGCCACCAAGATACCCAAACGCGAATCCCGAACCGGATATCTTGCCTGTACCTTCCTCTGTACTCAGAGACGGTAGCTGCGAATTAATAAAGATCAGCGCCCACTCGGCGCCGATAAACCCAATCCCAAAAAAGACCAAGCCAAACCAAAGGTTTGAGCCGTCAGGCAGCATAAACCAAAGCCCAAAAGCGCCAATGAAATATAAAATTGAGAAGGCAAAAATCCAAGGGACACGCCGCCCAGAACTATCTGCCAATGCCCCCAGCAGAGGCGCGCCAAGCCCGATGAATAGTCCTATGAAGCCGAGCCCGAATGACCACATGCTCTGGGCCTGCGCATCTGCCGCCTCTTCGGAAAGGCCTGTGCCTAGAAAATGCTGCGCCGCGACGCTCGCAAAGAAAGGACCAAAAATAAAGGTGACCAGTAGCGTGTGATAGGGCTGACTAGCCCAGTCAAAGAAATACCACCCCCATATCCGCTTTCGCGTCGAAATCGACTTTTCCATTACCTGAGACCCCCGCCATTCTTTGCTTGATAAGACATGGATTGCACCCATGGCGCAAGGTTCGCGTTTGCTGCGGCGCCTCTCACTTGTGCTTTGCGCCACGAAAACCTAGGTATGGCTTGCACAGTACGAAAGGCGCGGCAGATGGCCCCATTTATTCAAACTCTCGCTCTCATCCTTGACGTGGCTTTTACGCTGCTGCTTGTCCACGTGATTATGAGCTGGCTGATCAACTTTCAGGTGCTCAATCTCGGACAGCCGCTGGTTGCGCAAATCTGGCAGGGCTTGAACCGTTTGTTTGAGCCGATGTTTCGCCCTGTTCGCAATATTTTACCCAACACACACCCGCTTGATCTGGCCCCGCTTGTGGTCTTTATCCTGATCATCGCCCTGCGCGACTATTTCCTGCCCTCACTCTACTGACCCCGCCTTGCCAGCCCTGCGCCGCTGTGGGACACAGGGGGAAAGAGCAGCAAGAGATACAAGTAGATGGCTTCGGCAAATGCGCTTCTAAAGTCCGTTTTCGGCTTTGACGCCTTCCGCCCCGGGCAGGAAGAGATTGTGCGCGCTGTGGCCAACGGCGAAAGCGTGTTGGCAATCATGCCAACAGGTGGCGGCAAATCTCTCTGCTACCAGCTTCCCGCGCTTATGGGCGAAGGCCTGACCCTGGTGATTTCCCCGCTAATCGCCTTGATGCGCGATCAGGTTGCCGCCCTGAAGCAAGCAGGCGTCGCCGCTGGCGCGCTCACATCCGCTGCAAGCGAGGACGAAAACCAAGCTGTGATTGATGCCGCCCGTGCAGGCGAGCTGAGCTTACTTTATCTCGCGCCAGAGAGGCTCTCCTCAACCGTGACGCGCAATATCCTGCGCGACGCAGGTGTTGCGCGCATCGCGGTTGATGAAGCGCATTGTGTCAGTCAATGGGGCCATGACTTTCGCCCCGATTATCTGCGAATAGGCGAGCTTCAGCGCTATCTCGATGTTCCCCTTGCTGCCTTCACCGCCACAGCAGACAACGAAACCCAAGACGAAATCATTACCCGCCTGTTCGCAGGCACAGAGCCGCGGCGGTTCTTGCACGGGTTTGACAGACCAAACATCAGCCTCGCCTTCGCGCCCAAAGACAAGCCGCGCCAGCAGGTATTGAACTATGCAGGCGCACGGCGTGGGCAATGCGGGATTGTCTATTGCGCCACACGTGCCAAAACAGAAGCGCTGGCTGCTGCTCTGCGCGACGAGGGTCACAATGCCTGCCACTACCATGGCGCAATTGACCCTGACGAACGCCGACGCGTCGAGCACCGCTTCAACACAGAAGATGCACTCATCGTTGTTGCGACCATCGCCTTTGGCATGGGCGTCGACAAACCCGACATCCGCTGGGTCGCCCACGCAGATCTGCCCAAATCGGTCGAGAGCTACTATCAGGAAATTGGCCGTGCTGGCCGCGATGGCGCGCGTGCCGAAACGCTTACACTCTATGGCCCAGAAGATATTCGCCTGAGGCGAGCCCAGATTGACGAAAGTCTCGCCCCAGCCGATAGGCAAGAGGCCGATCATGGCCGCCTCAACGCACTTCTAGGACTGGCCGAGGCCACCAGCTGTCGCCGCCAGCTCCTTTTGTCTTATTTCGACGAGGCGTCAGAGCCTTGCAACAACTGCGACCTCTGCGACACTCCCCCCGAGACATTTGACGCCACCGAAGCCGCGCGCATGGCGCTCTCAGCAATCCTACGCAGTGAAGAGCGCTTTGGTGCAGGCCAGATTATCGACATTCTTCTTGGCAAACTCACAGAAAAGGTGCGCCAGTTTGGACATGACGCCCTGCCCACATTCGGCGTGGGAACGGCCTATCGTCCCGCACAATGGCAGGCGGTTTTACGTCAGCTCATGGGGCACGATCTAATACGCCCAGATGCCCGAGCGCATGGTGCACTCAAGATCACGCGCAAAGCACACCCGCTTCTCAAGGGCAAAGCAACTCTCACGCTTCGCAAAGACCTTGTCAGCACAGCGACAAGCGGCCCCAAAATCAAGATGCTGGTGTCCGAAGAAGACGCGCCACTCTTTTCTGCCCTCAAAGCCAAGCGCCGCGCACTCGCAGAAGCCGCCAACCTCCCAGCCTATATCGTCTTCAATGACAAGACGCTCATCGAGATGGTCAAACACAAGCCCCAATCGCTTGATGACTTCGCCATGATTGCAGGCGTCGGCCAAAAGAAACTCGAAAAATACGGACACGCGTTTTTGTCAGTACTCGCCGAAGATGCGCCGAAAGCCTCGCCAGCGCGCCGCAAACTTGCGGGCAAACCAGCCGGGAGCCTATTTGATCAGCTCGTTGACGCCCAAAATACGCTCCAACGAGGCAGCTGCGGGACACAAAAACCACTCAGCCTGACAAATTCACAGCTCGCAAAGGTTGCACAAATGCGGCCACAGTCCCTAGATGCATTAGAGCGGCTGATCGGCGACAAACGCACCGAGCGATTTGGACCAGCCTTTATTGACCTGATACATGGGGGTGTATGAATATGCTTGTCGTTATTTCACCAGCTAAAAAGCTGAACGAAACCGCTGAAACCACTCTGCCGATAACGGAGCCGAGATTTGCGCCCCGTGCCGAAGCCCTCGCCGTAGAGGCAGCCAAGCTCACCGCGGCAGATCTGGCCAAGCTGATGCACCTGAGCGACAGTTTAGCCAAGCTCAATTATGATCGCTTCCAAAACTGGTATACCCTCAGCCCGGCCCCAGCCGCTCTCATGTTCAATGGCGATACCTATTCAGGCCTTGAAGCTGCGAGCCTTGAAGAAGACGCCATGCAATGGGCTGGCGGACATCTGCGCATTCTTTCGGGTCTCTATGGGCTCTTGCGTCCGCTGGATGCCATCAAGCCCTATCGCCTTGAAATGGGCACACGCTTTAAGACGCCACAAGGCAAGAACCTTTATGAATACTGGGGAAGCGCCATTGCAGAGCAACTGAATACCGAAGCAGAGGCCGCAGGCGCAGATATTCTTGTGAACTGTGCCAGTCAGGAATACTTCGGCGCGGTTGATCTCAAAGCGCTTAAACCACGCGTCATCACGCCGATGTTCTATGAGGACAAACCGCAAGGCCCCAAGATCGTGAGTTTCTACGCCAAGAAGGCCCGCGGAGCGATGGCCCGCTTCATCGTGGAGAACCGCTTGAAAGACGCAGAGGCGCTGACTGCGTTTGACACGGGCGGCTATGCCTATGCGCCCGAGTTGTCCGCTCCTGACAAGCCCGCCTTTTTGCGCGCGGGCTAAGCCGCAGCCTCATCCGCCCGGACAGGCTGCACACCCTTTGGCTGATACCCTCCAATGGCGGCGTATATCTCCGCTTTGCGCAACGGTTTTGTCAAAAACTGGTCCATGCCAGCAGACATGATCTCTTCCTTATCGCCCCCCATGGCGTGGGCCGTGAGCGCCAGTACAGGCACATGTTTGCCGCTCTCTGCCTCAAGCGTTCTGATCGCGCGGGTTGCCTCTTTGCCATCCATTTCAGGCATGGAAATATCCATAAACACCAGATCCAGCTCAAAAGACTGATAGAGCTCAACAGCCTCCCGCCCGTTCCCCGCAAACTTCAAGTCAATATCCAGCGCCTTCACCATTTTGCGGAACACAAGCTGGTTTGTTTTATTGTCTTCGGCTGCCAAGACGCGCATTTTTCGCTTCTCACCATTCGCCTCAACGACATCGGCCGCGACTGATGCGACTTCTTCTGTTCTGGGTGCCGCAAGGCATAGCTTTTCAACAAGCTGACGTGTGACCAACGGCTTCAATAGCTCATGAACATCAAGCCCATTATCGCCTTGCTGCTGATACGTGCCAAGCTGCAACGCAGGCGCGCAACGCGGCACTCGAGAGGCTGGCAAAAGACGGCCTCTTTTCAAGCGAGGCCGTCGCTGCCGCGCAGCGCAGGTCAGTATCACCAACGCTGCGTTCTTTCCCGACGCGCGCCTTTCACAGCACATCTCGCGCCCGCGCCGAAAATCCTGATCGACAGCAGATCGCTCTGACGCTCGATGCCCGCTTGCAAAGACGCCTTGAAGCCTTGAGCTCCAAAAAGCTCGACACGCTCGAGCCCAAAGCCACCATGGCCGTTCTTGTCGCGGATCATAGCACAGGCAAAGTGCTCGCTTCTGTCGGCTCCGCAGCGTCAATGGAGGATCTCAACCGCAAAGCATTTATCGACATGACCCGCGCAATCCGCTCGCCTGGCTCGGCTCTCAAGCCGCTGATTTATGCTATGGCATTTGATCTGGGCTTGGCCCACCCCGAGACCCTGATCAATGACGCTCCCGTACGCTTTGGCAACTATAGCCCAAGTAACTTTGACGGTCAGTTCCGCGGCGTCCTCAAGGTCCGTGAAGCTCTGCAAATGTCACTCAATATCCCAGTGATCACTCTCCTTGAACGCATCGGCCCTGAGCGTTTCATGCAGCGCTTACAACAGTCTGACGTGAATCCTCAGCTTCACGGTGGCAAAGCGGAATTGGCGGTCGCCCTCGGCGGTGTTGGGCTCTCCCTGCACGATCTAGTAACGCTTTATGCAGGTCTTGCCCAAGGCGGCAAAGCCGTGGAATTGAGCGTTTTTCAAAGGGCGCCCAAGCCTCATGCTCGCTTCACATCGCGCGCCGCGGCTTGGTAAATTGGTGAGATTTTATCTTCGACACCTCTCGGCAACGCACGCCTTAGCCACGGGATCGCCTTCAAGACAGGCACTTCATACGGCTATCGTGACAACTGGGCTATCGGCTATGACGGGCGCTATGTCGTCGGCGTTTGGGTCGGCCGTGCAGACGGAACACCCATGCAAGGCGTCTTTGCACGCGATACGGCGGCGCCGCTCTTGGGACAAATATTCCAATACGTCGCCCCTCAGCATTCGCCCCTCAGCCCGCCACCACCAGAAACGCTAATCGTCAACAATGCAGAACTGCCTCAACCTCTTCAACGCTTTGAAGCGCGGGACGCTCTCAAACGCGCCGCGGCGGACAAACCTGACATCGTCTTTCCACCCTCTGGTGCACGGCTCGCCGCCAGTCCTGATGTGCCGCTCATACTCAAGCTACGTGGGGGCACACCGCCCTATGCGGTTTTTGCCAATGGAGAGATAAAAAAGCTGGGTCTGCACAACTCTGAAGTCTCCCTCGGGCCAATGGCCCAAGGGTTTTTTGCGCTCAGCGTGATAGACACAACAGGGCGATCCGCCCACGCCGAAATCGAAATCAGATAGCTTCAATCGCAAGAGCGATGCCCTGCCCGCCACCGATACACATCGTCACAAGCGCGCGTTTTCCGCCCGTGCGCTCGAGCTCATAAAGCGCCTTCAACGTAATGATCGCACCCGTTGCCCCGACGGGATGACCAAGCGCAATCGCGCCACCGTTCGGGTTCACCTTGGCCGCATCAAGACCAAGCTCTTTATTGACGGCAAGCGCCTGTGCCGCAAAAGCTTCGTTGCTTTCGATCACATCAAAATCCGCAATGCTCAGGCCGGTGCGCTTAAGCAGGTTCTGCACCGCAGGCACAGGTCCAATCCCCATGACTTCAGGGCGCACACCTGCATGGGCATATCCGAGCACGCGAGCGCGCGGCTTCAGGCCCGCTTTTTCCGCCGCATCAGAACGTGCCAGCACAAGCGCCGCCGCTCCGTCGTTGATCCCCGAGGCGTTCCCCGCAGTCACTGTGCCATCTTTCTGAAACACTGTCCGCAGCCCGGCAAGGGCTTCAGGCGTTGTCGCTTTAGGGTGCTCATCCAATTCAAAAGCCACCATGTCGCGTTTGACGCGCACCTCTACAGGCACAATCTGGCTGGAAAAATACCCTGCCTCAATCGCCTTGGCTGCCCGCGTCTGACTTTCCATCGCAAACCCATCCTGCGCTTCGCGTGTAATGCCATGCTCGGCGGCGACATTCTCGGCTGTTACGCCCATGTGCCCCGTCCCAAACGGGCAGCTCAACGCTCCAAGCATCATATCGAGTGTTTTGATGTCACCCATTTTCTGGCCCCACCGCTGCGCAGGCACAATATAGGGAGAACGGCTCATGCATTCGACACCGCCAGCAACCGCAAACTCGGCATCCTGAAGCATCAGGGATTGCACGGCAGACACAATCGCCTGCGCACCGGATCCGCACAGGCGGTTCACGTTCATCGCTGGTGATGTTTCAGGGATACCCGCATCCATCGCAGCAATCCGGCTGACATACATATCGCGTGGCTCAGTGTTGATCACGTGGCCGTACACAGCATGGCCAATCTGTCCACCCTCGACGCCAGAGCGCTCCAGAGCTGTGCGCGTGACGATTGCCGCAAGCTCTGCAGGCGTTGTCCCTGCAAGGGCTCCGCCAAACGTTCCGATCGCTGTGCGCGCGCCGTCCAAGATTACGATATCGGTCATCATATGCCCCTAAGCTTACTGAGAATTTGAGACACCATAGGCCCAGAGAGCACGCCTTGAAAAGAACAACGGGGCGTCATTTCGAGCCCGCACCATAGATGCCGACACAATAATCTAGGGCCGCAGAGGCTGCCTGCCGTCCTCTTCAAGCACAAACACCTCTCGGCCCTCAATGGCGATAGCCGTGAGCGCCCGCCCAAATCCCGCACCGCTATCGATGTTGACGCGGTTGCCCCTGTGTTCGGGCGCTTCAACGGCCGTGTGGCCGTGGACAACCAGCTTCTCGAACGGGTCTTCATGTTGGAGAAACGCATCACGGATCCAGATCAGATCATCTTCAGATTGCCATGCCAACGGCAAGCGCGGCTGAATGCCCGCATGGACAAAGAGGCACTCTCCCGCTTCTGCATAGAGCGGCAAGCCCGCCAGAAAGGCGCGGTGCGCTTCAGGCACGGCTTCAAGCGCCGCCGCGCGCAGCTCCGGCTTCGCAAGCGTCACATCGACACCATAGGAGGTAAGGGTATCAAGGCCACCAAGCTGAGGACTAAGCCAAGTATAGCTTGGCCGCATCTTTGGATGGGTCGTAATACCCGTGCGCATGAAACGCTCAAACAAGCGGTCATGGTTTCCCATCAGCACCGTCCAATTGCGGCCCTGCTCGATCCCGTTCAGCAACGTGTCAATCACAGCGCAACTGTCGGGGCCACGGTCAACCAAGTCCCCCAAAGATATGATGCGGGCATCCTCGCCTCCATCCAGCTCTATAAGCGTAAGAGCATCAAGCAAAAGCTCGTGTTGGCCGTGGATGTCGCCAATGGCATAAATCGTATCACTCATAAGGTTTAGCTAAGCCCGCGCCTGTACAATGGCAATGCTCTTTAGAGAAACCAGCTTTACATATTCCTTCAATGGAATATATGGGGCGTACAAAAGGAAGCGCCATGACCAAATTTCCAAAAGCGCTGAAGCGCTATCTCCCAATTCTAACATGGTCGCGGGACTACAACCGCGACGCATTTATAAGCGACGCAGTCGCTGCTGTGATCGTCACGATCATGCTCATTCCCCAGTCTTTGGCCTATGCCCTGCTCGCGGGACTGCCCGCCGAGATGGGGCTTTATGCATCGATCTTGCCACTCGTGGCCTACGCAGTCTTTGGCACAAGCCGAGCACTAGCCGTGGGGCCTGTTGCTGTTGTCTCGCTGATGACAGCCGCGGCGATTGGAAATCTCGGCCTGACAGACGCAGCCTCCGTGGCACTCGCCGCAGGCACATTAGCATTTATGTCAGGCGCTTTGCTCACTGTGATGGGCGTGATGCGCCTCGGCTTTCTTGCGAACTTCCTGAGTCATCCTGTGATTGCAGGTTTCATCACAGCATCTGGGCTTTTGATAGCGACGAGCCAGCTCAAGCATATCTTTGGCGTTGAGACCCACGGACACACATTGCCACAAATCCTCGGTTCGCTGCTCTCGCATCTCGGTGATGTGAGCCTGCCGACATTGGTGATTGGCGTCAGTACGACAGCGTTTCTGTTTTGGGTCCGTAAAGGTCTTAAGCCTATGCTCCTCGGGTTTGGGCTCAAGCCTCGACTCGCAGACCTTGGTGCAAAGGCAGGGCCTGTCGCAGCTGTCGTTTTAACCACGCTCGCCGTTTGGGGCTTGGGACTTCAGAACTGGGGCGTCAAAATCGTCGGTGCCGTTCCTCAAGGCCTACCGCCTCTTACACTGCCCTCTTTTAGCCTGTCACTCTGGAGCGATTTGTTTGTTTCGGCAGTGCTGATTTCTGTGATCGGCTTTGTGGAGTCCGTCTCGGTCGCACAGACACTGGCCGCAAAGAAACGCCAGCGCATCGAGCCTGATCAGGAGCTGATCGGCCTCGGGACATCAAACATCGCCGCTGCCGTAACGGGGGGCTACCCTGTAACAGGTGGCTTTGCGCGCTCAGTCGTAAACTTCGACGCTGGTGCCGAGACCCCTGCAGCAGGAGCTTTCACCGCAATCGGCATCTTGCTCGCCGCACTCTTGCTGACGCCCCTGCTCTACTTCCTCCCCAAAGCCACACTGGCCGCAACCATCATCGTCGCCGTATTGAGCCTTGTCGACTTTAGCCTCCTCAAGCGCGCATGGGGCTATTCCAAAGTTGACTTTGCCGCAGTTGCGGCGACCATCCTGCTCACTTTGGGGTTTGGCGTCGAAATTGGTGTGTCCGCAGGCGTGCTCATTTCGATCGCACTTCACCTCTACGCCACCTCGCGTCCGCATGTCGCAGAGGTTGGCCTCGTGCCAAACACCCAACACTTCCGAAACATTCACCGCCACGCCGTGGAGACCCTGCCACATGTTGTAACATTGCGGGTGGACGAAAGCCTCTACTTCGCCAATGCGCGCTTTCTCGAAGATTATGTAAGTGCCCGAGTGGTTTGTGATGAGCCTTTGAGCGACGTAATCCTGATGTTCTCAGCTGTAAACGAAGTCGATTTGTCGGCGCTCGAAAGCTTGGAGGCCCTAAACCTCAAGCTCAAGGATATGGGCATCCGGTTAAATCTGAGCGAAGTCAAAGGGCCTGTCATGGACCGCCTGAAACGGAGCCATTTTCTGGCGGATCTCACAGGGCATATTTACCTGTCGCAATATGACGCTTGGATTGCCTTAAAAGGCTGAGTGGGTGTCGAAGTGTGCTGCGTACCCTCAAACTCCCCCGGGATATTTCTGGAAAGAGGAAGGCAGCAACTCAACAAAAGAAAAGGCCCGCGCAAATGGCGGGCCTTTTTAATTGCTTGAAGAGATGGTTCAGGCCACGTCGAATTCGAGCGGCTTGACCTGCTGGAACATACCCGTGGCTTTGAGCTTCTGAAGCACGGCCTCTTCTGGCTGGGCGTCAAGATAGAGTAGCGCAATGGCCTCACCGCCAGCCGCAGAACGCCCAAGCGTAAAGTTTGCAATGTTGACGCCGTTTTCGCCCATTGTCTGACCCAATGTACCAATGATGCCAGGGATGTCATCGTTGGTTGTGTAGAGCATATGACGCCCCACTTCAGCGTCGATATTGATCCCTTTGATCTGGATGAAACGTGGCTTGCCGTCAGAGAAGACTGTACCACCAATGGAGCGCTCGCGCTTGTCTGTGACCACTGTCACTTTAACATAGCCGTCAAACACGCCGGATTTATCCTGACTTGTCGTCGAAATTTTGACGCCACGCTCTTTCGCGATCACAGGGGCGGACACCATGTTTACATCGGGTGTGACCGTTTTCATGATCCCGGCGACAACAGCACAGTTGAGCGCTTCAAGATTCATCTGGGAAGCGGCCCCATCATAGAGAATATTGATGGCTTTAATCGGCTCGTCGGTCAGCTGGCCAATGAAATTTCCGAGATGCCCCGACAGAGAAATCCATGGGCCCATAATCTTGGCTTCTTCCGCCGTAACGCTTGGCATGTTGAGTGCGTTTTCGACAGCCCCTGTTAGCAGGTAGTTTGACATCTGCTCAGCCACTTGAAGCGCGACGTTCTCTTGAGCTTCAGTCGTTGCAGCACCCAGGTGAGGCGTACACACCACATTGGGTAGGCTAAAGAGCGGGTTTTCTGTCGCTGGTTCTTGAGAAAACACATCAAAGGCTGCGCCAGCAACATGACCTGCCTTAAGCGCATCGGCTAAAGCCTCTTCGTCGACAAGCCCACCACGCGCACAGTTGATGATCCGCACGCCTTTTTTAGTTTTGGCGAGATTTTCACGGCTAAGGATATTCTTTGTCTGCTCGGTAAAGGGCACATGAAGTGTGATGAAGTCAGCGCGCGCCAGAAGCTCGTCCAGTTCGACTTTCTCGACCTGCATCTTCTCAGCCTTCTCAGCAGAGAGGAAGGGATCATAAGCGACAACCTTCATTTTAAGACCACGCGCACGGTCACATACGATCCCACCAATATTGCCTGCACCAATGACGCCAAGCGTTTTATTGGTGAGCTCAACGCCCATAAACTTAGACTTCTCCCACTTTCCAGCATGGGTAGACGCGCTGGCTTCTGGAATCTGGCGTGCCACGGCAAACATCATCGCAATCGCATGCTCGGCGGTTGTGATCATGTTGCCAAAAGGCGTGTTCATCACGATCACACCTTTCTTAGAGGCAGCGTCTTTGTCGATGTTGTCGGTACCGATCCCGGCGCGAGCGATCACTTTGAGCTTATGCGCGTTTTCCAGAATGGTCGGGGTCACTCTGGTCGCCGAACGGATGGCGAGGCCATCATAATCGCCAATCACGGCGGCAAGAGCGTCTTTGTCTTTGCCAAGCTCGGGGCGGAAATCCACCTCGATGCCACGGTCGCGGAAAATCTGGACAGCGGTTTCGCTGAGTTTATCGGAAACGAGTACTTTGGGAGCCATGGTGAGCGTCCTTCTATGTAGGAATGTCGGGGAAAGGTGCGCAACATTTGCGCACCCTGCGTTTATGCAGTGATTTCAGCCTCAAAGGCCCAAGCGAGCCAGGGCAACAGAGCTTCGACATCTGCCGTCTCGACTGTGCCACCACACCAGATGCGCAAACCTGCAGGTGCGTCGCGATAGGCGCCGATGTCGTAAGCGACATTCTCGGCCTCGAGCCGCTTGGCAACGGCTTTAGCAAAGGCTGCGCCGTCAGTGATCCGCGCATCCGTGAATTTGAGACACACAGATGTGTTCGAGCGTGTGGCGGGATCGACGGCAAGGTTTTCGATCCAATCGTTGGCCGCACAGAAATCAAACACCGCCTGCGCATTGGCATCAGCTCGCGCGATAAGGCCCTTCAGCCCTCCCACAGAACGTGCCCAGTCCAATGCATACAAGTAATCCTCAACAGCGAGCATCGAAGGCGTGTTAATTGTCTCACCACGGAAAATACCGTCGATAAGCTTGCCGCCTTTGGTAAGACGGAAAATCTTGGGCATGGGCCACGCAGGCGTATAGCTTTCCAGCCGTTCTACAGCCCGCGGGCTGAGGATCAGCATGCCGTGGGCGGCTTCGCCACCGAGCACTTTCTGCCAGCTGAACGTGGTGACATCGAGCTTATCCCAAGGCAGATCTTGAGCGAAGGCCGCTGAAGTCGCGTCGCAAATCGTCAGGCCAGCACGGTTCGCAGGGATCGCATCGCCCGAAGGCATCCGTACACCTGCCGTTGTGCCGTTCCACGTAAAGACAACATCCGTGTCATAATCAAGCGCTGCCATATCGACGATCTCGCCGTATTCGGCCGTTTGGACGGTCGCGTCGAGCTTGAGCTGTTTCACAACATCAGTGACCCAGCCAGCGCCGAAGCTTTCCCAAGCCACCATAGTGACAGGGCGCGCACCAAGCAGGCTCCACAGCGCCATTTCCACAGCGCCCGTGTCGGATGCAGGAACAATACCGATATGGTAATCCATAGGGACGCCGAGCAGCTCACGCGTTTCTTCGATGGCAGCTTTCAGCTTGTCTTTGCCAACAGCGGCACGGTGGGAGCGGCCCAAAGGTGCGCTTTCAAGCTGTTGCAAATTGAATGAGGGGTATTTGGCACAGGGGCCAGAAGAAAAGCGCGGATTGGCCGGGCGCTGAGCCGGTTTTGAAATATCAATCATGATACCCTTCCAGATATAAGCCCCTCGTTAGGGAGGGGTGTCCTGAGAACTTAGCTAAAGCGCGCAGCCCCCTTTCGCAAGCGCAGAAATGACGCTATCACGCCGCTTGACACCCAAAATGCGACATGAATGTCTACGATCGGAAACTTGCCCATGTACACCGTCACGCTCTTAAGCTCTCCAACAGCGCCCTGCCTTGAAACCTCCCTTCTCGGTGCGCTTCAAACCGCGTGGGGCGGAGGCGATGCGCGCTGGCTCGCTCCAAACGAAGCGGCGGAGTTCGAGATTGGCCAAAAGCCCGCAAATCAATGGGATGTCTGGTCCGACGTGCAAGCTCTGGGCGTGGATCTTGTGGTGCAGCCGACAGCCGGTCGACGCAAGAAGATGCTCCTCGCCGATATGGACAGCACAATGATCAACGAAGAGTGTATCGACGAGCTGGCCGAGGTCGCGGGCGTAGGCGCCTACGTCAAAGAGATCACAGCCAAGGCTATGAATGGCGAGCTCGATTTTGAGGGCGCGCTGACAGAACGGGTAGCGCTACTGTCTGGTCTGGATGAAGACATCATCGTCCAAGTCTTAGCCGAGCGGATCACCCTGATGTCGGGCGGCCCTGCTCTCTTGGCGACGATGAAAGCACATGGCGCCTATGCCGCGCTTGTTTCGGGCGGGTTTACGGCTTTTACCGCATCCATCGCCTCCAAGCTTGGCTTTGACGAAAACCGCGCCAATATCCTTTTCGCAGAAGGTGGCGAGCTGACAGGCAAGGTCGCCATGCCCATTCTAGGGCGCGAGGCCAAGGTGCAAGCGCTGGAAGAGATCACTGCACGCCTTGGTATCACAGAGCAAGACGTGCTCGCTGTCGGTGACGGCGCGAACGATCTCGGCATGCTGACCCGCGCAGGTAGCGGCGTTGCACTGCATGCCAAGCCAAGTGTCGCCGCTGAGTGTGATATCCGTATCAACCACGGTGATCTAACCGCGCTCCTGTATGTTCAGGGCTACAGCAAAGACGATTTCAAAACCGCCTGATCAAACGAAAACGGGGCAGCATGAGCTGCCCCGCCTCTTAAGACTTTTGCCGTTAGCTTAAGCTTTCCAAGCCAGCATAGCAGGATCAATCTCAAAGCTGATGTGGTGTTCACCACCAGCAATGTTGTCTTTGGTGTGGTTGTAAAGCGAACGCCAGTAAGGCTGGATCGTAACAGCATCGTCCTGCATGATCTTTTCGCCTTTTTCCATCAACACTTTGCGTTTTTCAACGTCAGCTGTGGCCAACGCTTCTGTCAGCAGTGCGTCAAACTCAGGGTTGGCATAGCCGCATTCGTTCCAGGCTTCGCCCGAACGATAGGCAAGCGCCCAAATCTGAACACCCAGTGGGCGGTGGTTCCAGTTTGTCGAGCTGAACGGATATTTCACCCAGTCGTTCCAGAATGTGCTGCCAGGAAGAACCGTGCGCTTCACATTGAAGCCCGCGTCGCGCAGCTGAGCTGCCACGGCATCGGTTGTATTCTTACGCCATGCATCGTCAATCGAGAGAATTTCCATCTCGAAATCGCCCATGCCGGCTTCATCCAGCAACGCTTTGGCGCCAGCAGGGTCATGCTTTGGCAAGCCAATATCTACATACTCAGGGTGTGATGGTCCAACATGGTGGTTGGCCGCCACAAGACCACGGCCTTCATAACCAAGCTCAAGCAACACGTTGTTGTCGACGGCCATGGCAATCGCCTGCCGGACGCGCTTGTCCGCATAGGGCTTCTTGCCATCAACTTCAGCAAGCTGGTTTGGACGGATAACAATCGTTGCAGCGGTCACAACTTCATTTTGCACCCATCCGTCCATTGCGCCCATGATGTCGATAAAATCGCCATCAACTGAATAGAGCATATCAATTTCGTCAGCTTCGGCCGCGGCAACCCATGCAGATGGGTCCTGGCCGTAGTCGATATACTCGACACGCTCGGCCCAGGCGCCGTTGCCTTTGTTCCACCAATGGTCATCGTTGCGCACCAGCACAGCCTTCACACCGACTTCCATGCTCTCGGGCAGGTATGGACCTGTGCCCACAGCGTTTGTCAGCATATCGTCAAAATTAATGTCTTTATGATAGACCGCCGCTGGGTAGTCAGCCATGCCTGCAATGATCGAAATATCGGACGCTGGCAGGTTGAGCTTGACTGTATGACTGTCGACCACTTCGATCGCGCCTTCAAGTGCTTTGCCTGTGGCTTCGTCAATGAGCGTTGCCATACGGCCCGCCATCGAGTTGCCTTCAACAGCCTTGTCACACCAGTCGGAAATAACACGCGCAACATCTTCTGATGTGAAGTCTTCGCCGTTGTTCCACTTCACGCCCTTACGAACGTTGAGCGTGTAGGTCTTTGCATCATCACTCACATCCCAGCTTTCCAGCAGATAGGGTGAGAACGTGCCGTCGTTGTTATATTTTACGAGATACTCTATCCAGCCGCGAGAGAAGTTTGCAATCTGTGACCAGTCATAAGAACGCGGGTCTTTGAGCGCGCGCACTTCTTGCTGGATGCGAATCGTGCCGCCTTCTTTCATTTCGCCTGCCGCTTGTGCGGGGGCCGCCACACCCAGAAGGCCATAGGCAGTAGCAGCTGTGGCACCGTAGGTGCTCGCCATCGCCAAAAACTCGCGGCGACTAACGTCGTTTGTTCCGACTTTGCCGGCCTGGTCTGTAATGACCTTAGACAACGGCTTACCGGTGCGTGTGAAAAATTCCATATTTTTCCTCCCTAAGAGAGCGTTATCGCTCTTCATTTAATATGTGCCTGTCAGGCAAGAGTAATGCTTGCCCGAAGACAGCTTGAAGTAGCCTAACAGGGAATCTCCATGTAGCAACCCTTTCGCATTCACAATCTCAAGATTGCCCCATCCATTTCCGCTTTCCTGAGCTCCTTTTTCGTTAAATCATAAGAAAAACAGGGCTCTCAAAAATCCCCGATGAGAAGGAATTCGCTCCAGACTCTTGACCTTTTCACGCCAAGACATGACATCAAGATTAACCCAAAAAAGGAAAACCCATGCCAAAGGCCAATGACGCAGCGCTCAGCTTTCTCCAAACACGCCGCTCACGGCCCGCCAAAACGCTTGTCGCGCCGGGTCCGTCACATGAAGAGCTAGAGGCCCTCCTCGTCCTCGCCGCGCGAACCCCCGATCACGGCAAGCTTGAACCTTGGCGCTTTGTGGTGGTCGAAAAAGACGCCATGACACGCCTTGCAGACGAAGCCGAACACACCGCCCGAAGCCTCGGCTATGACGACGAGAAGACCGCCAAGGCCCGCAACCAGTTTGACCAAGGCATATCTGCCGTCATCGTGATCGAAAGCCCCGTTCTGTCTGAAAAGATCCCTGCCATTGAACAGACCTACTCGGCTGGCGCGGTCTGTCTGGCGCTTCTCAATGCAGCGCTGGCCTCGGGCTGGGGGGCCAATTGGCTCTCAGGTGCAATCAGCCATGAAAGGCTCTTTGTCGAAAGCGCGTTGGGCCTCACGCCGCATGAGCGTATCGCAGGTATTATTCATATCGCCACCGAAACAAACACGCCTCCAGACCGTCCACGCCCCGACATAAAAGCCAAAACATCATGGCTCTAGGTCTGATTTTTCGGTCTTTCTCAAGCGCCCTTGGCCAAATGACAGACACGCGCTTTCTGCGCGTCCTCATCATGGGAGTCGCTCTGACATTCGCCCTACTTGTCGGGGCCAGCTCAGGAGTGCTCTGGCTGGTTCACGCCCTGATTGGGCCCGCGGTCGACCTACCTTTTCTCGGCGAGGTCACATGGCTAGATGATCTACTCTCTGGTGCGTCGCTGCTATTAATGTTGGGTCTATCAGTCTTCCTGATGGTCCCCGTCGCCTCCGCAATCACTTCATTGTTTCTCGATAATGTAGCACAGGCCGTAGAGGCACAGCACTATCCTGACCTGCCCCCTGCCGCATCTGTGAGCTTTGCAGATGGGCTGCGCGACACGCTCAATTTTCTAGGGGTCCTGATCTGCGCCAATCTTCTTGCGCTGGTGCTCTACATAGTTTTCGCGCCGTTCGCCCTGTTGATCTTCTGGGTCGTCAATGGCTTCTTGCTCGGGCGCGAATACTTTACCCTCGCCGCCTCACGGCGCTTGGGGCGCGCCGAAGCAAAAAGGCTGCGCAGCAAATACATCGGCACAATCTGGCTCGCAGGTATCCTAATGGCAGCCCCGCTCAGCATTCCGCTGGTAAACCTGTTTATCCCGATATTAGGAGCGGCAACATTTACCCATCTGTTCCACGGGGTTCACTCACCTCAGGCGCCATCCGGTTAAACATATCAATGTCGCGCACCGTGATTGAGCCACTCACCACGACATAAAAAATAATCGTCCAGAGCACAGCCGCAATCGCTGTGGTAATCCACGCCTTGTTCTTAAGCCCGTGCTCATGAGGCGCGCCAGCTTGTGTGCCATAAACAATCTCGCCCACGTCGCCTTGCGTTTTAAGACGAAACGGGATGACAATGAGAAACGTCACAAACCACAAAACCGCATAAAGCACGATGGCCGAGGTGATACCCATGAGAGGCGATCCTTTTGAAAAAGTGCTAGGTTTTTAGGACTGAGCTGTCAGACTTGCTCAAGCTCAACAAGACAGCCATTGAAATCTTTCGGATGGAGAAAGAGCACAGGCTTTCCATGTGCGCCAATCTTCGGCTCGCCTGTGCCAAGCACCCGCGCTCCCGTTGACTTAAGATGATCACGCGCCGCAATAATGTCATCCACCTCATAGCAAACATGGTGAATCCCGCCCGAGGGGTTCTTCTCAAGAAACCCGTTGATGGGGCTGTCGTCACCCAAAGGATAGAGCAGCTCGATCTTGGTGTTGGGCAGCTCGATAAACACCACTGTCACACCGTGGTCAGGCTCATCCTGCGGCGCACCGACTTTTGCGCCAAGGGCGTTGGCATATTGCGCCGAGGCCGCCTCAAGGTCAGGCACAGCGATGGCAACATGGTTGAGGCGTCCGATCATTTCATTCTCCAAACAATTTTCGCACACTATTGCTTGTGTTGCGACCCGCCGCAAGGAGCGCAAGGTCGCAGGGTTGAAACGAGGCGTCAAATTAACCGACTGTTAGCCGTGTTTGTCTAAATTGAGATTCGTATCCAGATCTGTCGCACAAGGAGCTGCCCCATGGACGAACTCGCCCCGCTTGCCCTCACCTCTACGCCCACTGCGGCGCGCCCTTTGATGGGCCTCACTGTGCTCGCGGTGGAAGATAGCCTCTATGCCTGCGAAGCCTTGCGGCTCTTGTGTATGCGCAGCGGCGCACGCATTCGTCGGGCCGACTGCATCGCCTCTGCCAAACGCCACCTGCAAGTCTACCGCCCCTCCGTGATCTTGGCAGATGTCGGCTTGCCTGATGGCTTTGGCCTTGATCTGATCAAATACCTGTCCGCACTAACCCCTCGCATCAATATTATTCTTGGCCTGTCAGGCGACGACAGAATGGAGAAGAAAGTTCTGGCGGCTGGTGCAGACGGGTTTCTGGCCAAGCCCATCGAAAGCATCGCCCAGTTTCAGGAAGCCATTCTCGCCCATTTGCCCCTTGATCATCGCCCCGCTGGCCTCAGGGCCTTGAAGGACGAATACGTCACCCCCGATCCGATCGCCTATAATGACGACCTGACACAAGTCGCCACTCTGATAAATGAAGGCTATGACGAGCGTCAGGTCGCCTATGTCGCCCAATTCGTCACTGGCGTTGCCAAAAGTGCGCTCGATGAAGCTCTCGTTCACGCAGGCGAAATGCACGCAATCGCCCATGCAACACGCCAGCCAACCCATCAGCCCATTGCGGCGCTTGCTGGGCGCGTCCAGCAGCGCCTCGACAGGCAAGTGGCGATCTGAGACAAAAACATCCGCCTCAAAGACATCCTAAAAAGAACGACAATGGTCATACCCACGGCCCAAACCCGCCACATTCTGCTGACACCTTAGCTTCATCGGCAGGAACCCCCTGCATGGAGGTGAAAATGGAAACGTTCTTTCAGAAGTTTGTCAGCGAAGAAAAAGGCGCTGTCACAGTAGACTGGGTTGTTCTGGTTGCAGGTGTTCTGTCGCTTTGTGCCGCAGTTTTTGGCGCAGTCCAAACAGGCACAACCGAATTGACGGATGGCACAGGCGAATATCTCGAATCTTATGAGCCATTTGACGGCGTATGATCTGGCCAGCAGACCCTAGCCGATGAGCCTTGGGTCTGCGCCCAACTCCAGCCCTGGAAAAACCGTGCTCTCTATTAAACCCTTCTCAAGGCCAAAGAGATCGCGCATCAGCCAGCCCGAAAAAGCACGCACATCCCGCGTCGGCATCAAATCACGCCGCTCATAAAGTGCAGTTTCGCTGAGACCAGGCCAGTCAGACCACACGCGCCCACCGCGTAAAGCGCCTCCTGACAAAACCATCAAACCGCCCGTCCCATGATCCGAACCGCCATTGCCGTTCAAGCGCGCCGTGCGGCCAAATCCCGTCATGGCGACAACAGCTGTTTTCCCCCAAACATCTTCCCCGAGATTGCCCTGTAAACTCAAAATCACCTCAGCCAAGCGGTTGAGCGGCTGCGCCAACGTGCGCGACTGGTTGGCATGTGTGTCCCAGCCATTGAGCGAAAATGCCGCAATCCGCGCAGGTCCTGTGAGTTTGGAGGCGGCAAACTCGGCAATCTGAAGATGCCCGCCGCCCTTCGCGGCGGCCCCAGCGCTCTCGCTCATTGCGTTCACGATCATTTCGCCACTCGCAACAGCTTCGCCTCCAGACATTTGGACACCATCCCCAGACAGCGCCACCGCCTGACCAAAAGCCGCCTCAAAAAGAGGATCGCCCTCCATCAGCATTTCTACCAGCCGAAGTCCCTATGGCGTCAGCCCGTATAGCCCCGCATCGGGCGACCAATTGGCAACAGGCGCAGCCACTTTCATCAGCAGCATATCTACGCGCCCCACCGCATAGGCAGTCTCGCTTTGGACAGCAGGATAGCTTTGCAACAAACGGTTCAGCCACCCGTCGCGCAGGTGGCCATTGAGATCAGCTCCCCCAGCCACCAACAAATCCTGCCCGTCAAAGTGACTGCGTTTGTCACGATAAGGCGTAGATACCGCATGGGCGAAGCCCAGATCGCCCGCGTTCCAGAGCGGCATTAACCCCGCCAGTGCGGGGTTGAGCCCAAAGAAACCGTCAAGATTTTGCCCCCCCGATTTGCGCTTGGTCCGCACGGCCTTTCAACGACGCAAAATCGCGGTCACCATAAGGGCGAAGCGTGTCTAGCCCGTCCATCCCACCCCGCAGAATGATCACAACCAAGCGATTGTCCCATGTCCCGTTGGCAAATGTCACAGGCGTGAGCAAAGGGCTGGCCGCTGCCGTGCAACCAAGCCCCGTAAGAAAAGCGCGCCGATTGAGAGCAGACATCCACATGGGTTACATCCTTTGAAACGCAGGCGACGCCAGCACAAGACCCACGCCTGTGCGCTTATCTTCGGCGGCATTCGCTGCAAATTGTAGGACGTCAGGCACATTTCTTCCCAGTGCCGCAGTCACAAAATCGCGCGGATCAGGCAAATCAGCCAAAAGTCCCTGCGGCGCGTTCATTGCCCAATCCACCCGCGCGGCAAAGCGCTGTGGCGTGATCCACTCTCCGTCGTCTTCAGGCCAGCCGTCGGGGCCAAGCGGCTCCTCCCACGTTTGTCCCATCAGACGCATCGGAACCGTGAAGGCCAGACGGATCACTTTCCAGTCATTCACCGCCAGCGCCTCATTGGGAACGGAAAGCGCGCGCAGCGCCGAACCGACAAAATCAATAGGCTGCTTCACATTTGCAAACTCGGGCGCCCAAGCCGAAGGCTGCGCCAGCATCGCATGGACCATCTCGCCCAGATGTCCGCCAGTCTCCAGATACCGCCCCTGCATCGCGTCCACGAGTGCAGAATCAGGCCTATCGGAAACAAAATGCACCGCCATTTTCTGTGCCAAATGCCGCGCCGTAGCAGGGTGGCGCGCCAGATCATCAAGCGCAGCATGAACATCTGACAAAGCCGCAGTGCCCTCACCATAGCTTTGACCCAAAACCGTCTCGGCACCAGGCTGCGCAAATTCACCCCGAAAGCCAAAAACGCCATCCTGACTGAAAGTCAGCCCTGTGAGAAGCTCGGCCAGCTCCGTGACATCCGCTTGGGAATAGGGCCCACCAACGCCCAGCGTATGCAGCTCCAAAAGCTCACGGGCGAAGTTTTCGTTGAGCCCGTTCTCTTTCTTTTTGCCCGCCACACATTCAGGGCAAACAGAGGTCTTCTGATCTAGATATTGCAGCATCATGGGCTGCGCGATCACTGCTTTAAGCATATCGGAGAAATACCCTGCAACATGCGGACGGATCGTACTTTCAACGTAGGGCGACGTCGCTCGCTTCATCACGCTGACCTTGCCCCGTGCCGTGAAGTGGTCGCCCCATAAAAAAGCAAGCCGCTCTCGCAAGCCATCCTGAGTATGTGCACGGCGGCGCAACGCTTGCCACAGCCAGCGCTGTTGAGCCTTTCTCGCACGGCGTTTTTCCACACCGATTTCCTGCGTGGCCTTTTCTGCAGCTTCAGAACCACGATTGGCACGGCGTATCTTCCAAAGCGCGCTCACCAGCGCAATTCGCTCTGCAAATTCTTCAAAAGGTTCAATTTTGTAAAGCTGCGTAGCGTGATCTTTGCCCTTGAGGCGACGCATCATGTCCTCAAGATCACGCGGCCCACGCAACCGCGGCGACAAACCCGTCCCAAAGCGTATCTCAGCTATTTCACGCGTAAAACTCAAACCACTCACCCCGCATTCGAGATGAGATTACCATCTATTTCAAAAAGCGGGAGGGAATAGTGCGACGCATTTAACAACAAGCAATGTCACGCCAACCTGCATCGAATTTCGCTACGCGAAATCGGACCGGCCAGGGGCGTTGCCCCCAGACCCCCCGGATGTTTAAGGAAAGAGGCCGACCTTAATCTTGCGGAATAACCCGAAGATTCAGTTCCATAAGCTGCTCTGACATTGGCTCGCTGGGTGCATTCATCATCAAATCTTCCGCACGCTGGTTCATAGGGAACATGATGACTTCGCGGATGTTCTGCTCTTCGGCCAAAAGCATAACCATACGGTCGATACCCGCCGCACAGCCGCCGTGGGGAGGCGCGCCATATTGGAAGGCATTGACCATACCGCCAAAGCGCTTTTCGACTTCGTCCTTGCCATAACCCGCAATCTCAAAGGCCTTGAACATGATCTCGGGCTTGTGGTTCCGGATCGCGCCGGAGACAAGCTCATATCCGTTACAGGCCAAGTCATACTGATAGCCGAGCACCTCAAGCGGATCGCCCATAAGCGCGTCCATGCCGCCTTGAGGCATGGAGAACGGGTTGTGCTCAAAGTCGATCTTGCCGCTCTCATCGTCTTTCTCATAGATCGGGAAATCAACGATCCAGCAGAAGGCAAAGCGGTCTTTGTCTGTCAGGCCAAGCTCTTCGCCGATGACGTTGCGGGCGCGGCCTGCGACGGCTTCGAACTGCTTGGGCTTGCCGCCAAGGAAGAACGCCGCATCGCCGACGCCAAGGCCGAGCTGTTGACGGATCGCTTCAGTGCGCTCAGGACCGATATTTTTGGCGAGGGGGCCTGCAGCTTCCATGCCTTCGCCCTGATCACGCCAGAAGATATAGCCCATACCAGGCAAACCCTCTTTTTGGGCAAAAGCGTTCATACGGTCACAGAATTTACGGCTGCCGCCTGTCGGTGCAGGG
>NZ_JAQWYD010000118.1:0-34622 GCF_029254145.1 Lentibacter sp. | reverse complement strand
GCACGATCGACCCAATCAAGGTTGCTGGGCGGGTCTAGGTCAATTACGCGGAACCTGCTGAGCACAGCCCCCATGATGCGGCTCTTGTGGTTCGTGGTGGCCACAAAGCGGATCAGATGACGCTTGGCGTCCATAAACTCGCGGAACTTGGGTTGCACTGTGCGTAGGTCCATCTCGTCAATCTCGTTGATGACGATCAGAGCTTTGTCCAGATTGCCAAACATCTGGTAGTTAACTTCGGACATGATCTTGGCCTCATAGTCTTTACCAAGGCTGGCAGCATTAAACTCCCAATGCATGTGCTGAATATTGCGTTGCTCATAGTAACTGTGAGCGATCACACGCGCCGCTTCTGTCTTGCCTGCACCTGGTGGCCCTGCGAGCAACAGAGGCTTGGCTGGTGGCAGCTCACAATATGAACAAATGACACTGGCATTTAGCGGGTCCGCAATAACCAAATCGCCAAAGCAGCGTGGTAGGTGTTTGAGATCAAATGACATGATCAACTCCTTTGGATGCATGTAGATGGAGTGGGGCAAAAACTGACTGCCCCACTCACCGTTAGATTTACCCATAGGTCTGAGTTGCTGCGCCGTTTGTGCGCACTCCACCGCAGACACACTGACTTGTGCACCTGATCCAACGCGGATCATTTTGGACGCAAACTCACGCACATCACGTGCACGCTTGGTTGCCAGATCACCTGCGTCAAGCTTGGCAAGGCTTTCTTGGGCGCGTTCATCCAAGTCTTTGCCTGAAGATACCAAGACAGCGTCAATGATGCCTGCTTCGTTGCACCCGTAAACAATCGTGCCTGTGCCATTGTCATTGCAGCGCACAAGCGCAACAGCATAGTCTTCCTCGTAATCGGTATTGGGCTGGATGAAGGTTGGAAGGTCAAAGGTGCTCACGCCAACTTGCACTTCCTGCAAACCCTCAAGCGCCAGCTTCTTGAAATCTTCTTTGGACATGGTTGTTGATTTTGTGGATTTGGGCATGCGGCGTACTTCTTCAATGCCACCACATTCCTGCACATAGCTGGTGAAGCTTTGATCTGGCCCCTTCATATCATGAGCGATTGCCACGACACGTGCATAGGCTTCTTCACGGCGACCTTGTCCCGCAAACACATACCGTATCACTTTAAGAGCAAGACTGGTGTTTGCTTGGGCTTTGATCTCAAGGTCAGTCAGAAGAGCTGCAAACGCACGGCGCTTGCCAACCTCAGCTTTGAGCTCCGCATACAGCGCATAGACCCCTTCAAGAATGGCATAGAGCTCTTCATTGGCAGCACGCAGGGTGCCTTCTTCCCAGATTGCACGGGCTGCGTGCATTGCATCAAGGCGTTGGTGGATGTCAGTCTTAATTTGTGTCTGAGCAGACATGGTGTTTCCCTTCATCAATAATTGGGCCCTCTTGGGTCTGTTTGTTTGCATCTGGGTTTTAAAGATTTTGGGGCACTACGAGCTGCGCCGATCAATCTTCGATTTTTAAAACCATCAGATTGAGACTTTTATAATGACTAAATCGGGATAATTTTGACTCCTTAACTTTTGGAAGGAGACGGAGTCATGGTCAACAATCAGGCCAATGCAAGCTCAGCAACGCTGGTGTTTGAGACCACCCCACCTTATCTCAGTGAGACATCAAAGAGCCGATTTAAGGGATGTTGCAACCTGCCCTATCGGGAAGCCCAGCCTTATAAAGCCTCTATATATTACTTGTGGTGGGCGTTTTTAAAACGCAACAAGAGCTATCAAATAACCTGTGCCAATGGCGGTAAGGGCCACTTATTCAAACTGTATCAGGACTTTGGAAATATCTTCGATATTGCGTTCGAGGATTGGTGGGCACATGGAAAATATCTGTTTGCCGAGCAGAGCGCCCTTGTAACCAAACAGCCCGATATTGCAGAAGGCGATATATTATATCGCATTGATCCTTATCGCTCATTCAATCAAATCCATGAAGAAATCAAAGCTATTCACGGACGAGCAATTGTTATGCGTTCCACAAGTGAGCGCCGCAGAGCTTCCTCGGCAAAATACCCAATTTATGCAAATGCGTCTGCCTATAATCTTTATCGCGTACTTAAAGTCTGGGACTTGCGATGCGCGCACCCCAAAGTATCCGCTTACGACTTGGGAATTATGGCAGGCTTAAAGCCAAACCTTTTACCGCCCTCAAGGTACGGACATACAAGAACGCGCAGTGCCGCTGCCATTGAGCGACATAACAAGCGCGCTCACATTAGCATAGCCAACCAATCAAACAGATATTTGCGCACTGCGGAGCAATATATCGAGAATGTTGGTTGTGGAGAATTCCCAAAAGCACTGCGACGATAAAATTGGGGCATTGATTTTATTTAATAATAATCCAAACACGCTGTTTGGAAACGCCATGTTTGAGTTTTTTGTCAAACACGCTGTTTGCAACAGGAGTGTTTGGGTATTTGCAAATAAACGCCGTGTTAACACTGTAAGTTCAAATAGCGTGTTTGCCCTGAGTATTGCTGTCTCACGACCCTCGGTGCTGACTTTTTGTAGGGCAGATTTGCTGTGTTTGTGCTGGGATGGATCGCAAAGATCATTAGCAACCTGAGCCTTACAAAAGCCTAGGCGTCGTTCACTGTGGTCAGCAGTCTGGCAAATCGGAATGCATACATTAGGATTAAGAAGCAGACGAAGAAGCCAGCCATGTCACCAATGAGATAACCTGCTGCGACGGTAATATCTAACTCCTGCTTTAACAGAATGGTATTGCCCACGCTGTTAAGAACAGAGCCGAGAAGTGCTATAAGGCCAAAATACTGCCATTTCGGAAACTGGCGATGGGTTACGCTTTCTGGAAAGAAACGGGTAATTAGCGCAAAACCAAAATAGCAACCAATGACGCTCACAACTGGCGCCCAAGTATTGAGCGTGATTCCAGCCTGTGCGGTCAAAAGCATCATGAGATAAGACGCAGGCAAAAGGTAAAAGGCAGCTCTCCAACCGAGTAAGTAAAAAGCCAGAACTCTCACACCATGCGGCAAAAACAGAACGCTTAATTCAGAAACGACGTTGCTGAGCAGCATCTGCTGAAGAGGAGAAACGAAGCCGAGCACAAGTGAATACGCAGTAATGTAAGCAACGCTCACGATCAGAAAGTTCTGAATATGCTCTTTCAAGTGTGGTGTGCCCTTCTCTGCATTTATGCGCTTTAACCTACAAGCGTATAAAGGCCGCGCTTCTCGCCACCTTTAGCTATTTTGCCCAAGCTCTCAAGATTTTTCAGCGCCCGAAACAGCGATGGGCGCGAGTAAACGTTGTTCAAAGGATGCTGCAAGATGTCCTTGGTGCTCACCAGATGTGCATCACCGGCTAAATCAGCGATCGCACTCAAAACAGACTTTTCGATAACCCCGATATCTCTGATACCAAGCTCGGCTTCCATATCAGCAAGCATAATCTGCATTTTTGCGATATTCTTAAGAAGTGAGCTCATAACAAGTATCGTCTCCATGTGTTGGTTTATCGCTAATAACAAAAACGATAGCATAATTCGGTATCGGGTTGCAAAGCCCGTCATAAGTATACTATTGAGACCTTATTCATGAGTTAGCCCAACTTTCCTGTCGATATTATCAAGTGCTTTAGGCTGGGCTATCCAACAGGATGCTTGGCCTTTTTTATGTCTAGCTCAATACTCGTCCGCTAGCATGACGGTGAGCACACGCGTGGTCACAGTGGGATCGCTTGGGTCAGGTGAATGCATCAGCAGATCCACGTCATAACAATCAAACTTCCAAAAGAACGTGTTGCCGTGGAGTTTGATCACACCAAAGTCGTGCTCCGCATAGGGGTCGTTGTCCTCTGTGAAGCTGTCAAAGTCTTCTACAGCAATCAACAGCTCAGCAACTGTAATGGGGTCACAGGCCAGAACGCCCTGAGTGATCACCCAGCGACACGGATCAACACGCTGCCGTGCGCGATCATTAAGTGCTGCTATTTTGGCTGCATGAGGGTTTGTAGTGGTCTCACCCATTGGCACTCGCCTTGGCCGCACCGGGTTTGAGGCGTGGTTGGCGCTCTGCCACTCGGGTAATGGCCGCATCCAGCTCCCCTGCAGCAGCAGCATTGAGCAAGGCATCTAGAACACCAGCCACCTCAGCCAATGACTTCACAAACACCGCGTTATTGGTTCCATCAGCTGCAATCACACGTGCGCCATATCGGCATTGCACGTACCACCCCCCGTCTTGTTCAAAGAACCATGGACGCACTCTGCGGTGAGTTTTGATCAGCTGTGCTTCCCCAAACTCATCTTTGGCCCACTTGTGTCGTTCAACGCGGTGGTCTTCCTTTCTGAGTGCGGCTGCATGTACTAGCTTTTGTTCTTTACGCCCTGCTACGAGTTTGTCACGCCGTGCTATGATGGGATCGCGCTTGCTGCTGCGATCAACAGTTTTGAATGTAAGCTTTGCGAGATGTGTCATGTGCGCTCCTTGCTATCTGTTTACAGCTAAAGCGTATGTTCAGACTTAATGCAGAGCTACCGGAAAGACCGACAAGATACTGATTATATACGATAATATGAGATAACTGGATAAATACAGCTGCACATATCCAACTGGAGGCAGCCATGAGCATAAGATTACTAGAGCACTTACGAGATGAATTAATACAGAGCGGCATCGTCCAGAACACACCAGAGTTTTGCCGCAGCTGGCTAGGGCGTAGCGAAGGCTATATCCGCGTGTTGCGCTACAACCGCATTGAGCCAAGTGTGGAGACACTGACAATCTGTTCTAACAAGCTGGGTCATTATGCTGCGCGTCTGAGTGGCTCAGAGGTTGTGCAGCACAAGCAGTGGGCGACTAGATTGGTTGGCCTAAAGGCCCTGTGTGATCAGGCTATAGCGCAGCAGGCTGAGGCGGTATGGCGTGAGCCCGAGAGGATGGGTGCATGAGCTGGCTTCAAGCATGTCGCGCTCGATATGATATCTCGCTCCCAAAATTCCCCTTGCAGCCGCAAAAAAATGCGCTGCGGTTTTTTATAGAGAAGTACTTACAAAAGTTCGGTGGTGATTTTGCATCACTCCATACTGCAGAGGAGCCATGTAATGCGCATAGCAGAAGTAGTATGTAAGCGCCCCACTCAGCTGCCTATTCCCAAACCCGCAAAATCCAAGAAGCCCGCACTCAAAAAGCGCAAACCTAAGCCCTTTAACGCTCCAAAGCCTCACAACCTCAGCTGACGGGCAAAGCTCTGGTAGCTGTCGCCGTTAATAAGCAGGCGTAAGGCAGTGAGTTTGGCAAAACGGCTGCGTGTGGCTGTAAACGCGGGTTGGCGTGTTACGTGGGCTCTTGTGTAGAATATATGCGGATGTTGAAATTTGTAGGGTCCTTAGGTTTTGGTTGTGAATATGTACGACATGCATACTTGAAATAACCCAAGGTGGTGCTCCCTCGTTTACTGGACGAAGATGATAACGGCTAAGCTCAGCGGAAATATGTGCATCTCGCTGCTAACAGCAGGTTTGAGCCAATTCTGTGAAAAAAAGTGTTGAAGCCGCAGAAAGCGGCGCTCCAGATAGAACTCAAGCGCCTTTCTTGTCAGGCTTCGCGCATTTGCTGCGGTGCAGGAAAGCCTCCTCTTGTGCATTGGCTTTGCCAATACCCTGCCGGGAAGGGGAAAGGATCAAACGAAAGACACTCGTGACTCGACGCTTGCATAAAAGGCAACCTACTGCATAATAAACCTAATTTAATGTGACATAATTCTTTTTTAGTTAAGGCTAACTAAGTTCCAAAAACCTTTGCGAACTACAACGATGATAATAAGTTTGCGCATTTACGCTTAAAATCAGGTCAAGCAGCCTTGAATGCCGCTATCGCCAAATTCTATTCTTGGAGTGCAGTCAAATGTCAAATGAAGAGATTACTTCAACAGACCGAGAATACCACAATACCATAGAAATTCGAACATATGAGCAAACCAGTACCAACATACACCGCCTGACAAATGAGTTACCCGAAGATGTTGTAATGAGTTTGGCGAGGGAAGTGATTAGCCGGGTCGGGTCGCGTGAAAACAAACTACTACGGACTCCGGCAGTCCCCTCAAACTTAGAAATTATAGCTTTGTGTGATGCGTTGTTGTCGAAAGACGAAGCGGCGGCAGCACAATTCATCATGCATTTACGCCATGATGGCACAAAAACCGAAGACATTTACCTTATTTACATGGCGAGAGCGGCTCGCATGCTTGGCGATATGTGGGACGATAACAAAATTGACTTTGTAACCGTCACCTTGGGAACAGGGAGGTTACTGGCAATAATGCGTGGCATGCGCCCTTTATTTGAAACACCCTTACGAGTGCACGGCAAAACTGCCATTTTTGCTTCAGTTCCAGGCGAGAATCATACAATTGGTGTGCGTATGGCGACTGATATATTTCGTAAGGATGGTTGGGAAATAGACCTGAAGGTTGGGTTGGACCATAATTCACTTGTCGACCAAATAGAGCGTCAGCCGAGTGGAATAATAGGCCTGTCAATTGGTGGCAAACATACGATGGAGCCGCTCTCGAAGCTAGTGGTCGCTTTAAATATATGTTGCCCTCATTCTTTGATATTGGTCTGCGGGCAGGATGTGGAACACAGTAAACCTTTTTTGCAACTTATGGGGCTGGATGCTATTGCAGAAACATTTGATGAGGCAAAACAGAAAATGGCAGAGCTCTGGGACCGCAAGACTGAACAATCTCTAACGCTCAGGTCTTACTGATAAGCCCAAATTTGTGCAGCTTGACATAAAGCGACTGGCGGGAGAGACCTAGCATCTCAGCGGCGGCAACACGGTTGTTTCCTGTCATCTCCACCGCACTCTCGATGCAAATCTGTTCCACAACATCCGTCGTTTTCGACACAATATCTTTCAAAGACTGGCCGCCGATCAGCTCGATCACAGATTGTGTATCCACATCCCTAATTTTCTTCGTCGGTGTTCGGCTGTTATCTATACGCCTGGAATCACGGATAACAAGGCCATAAATAAATTTTCCATCCGAATTCAACTGGGTGGTGGAAATCTCCACTGGCCGCTCTGTGCCATGTTCGCTAACTAGCTTGGTTGCATATAAGCGCATGCACCCAGTTCGGCGCGCGTTCTCGAGCATGACATTTAGATCAATAGATCCACGTAAAAAAAACTCGGCAAGAGATCGACCCTTTATAGATGGAATATGCGTAACATCAGCTAGACGCGGAAAGGAATCGTTCGCGCTTATAATATTACCGGTGCTATCAACAAACACCATGCCGTCCACACCATGCTGATAAAACTCCAACAAGCGGGCAACCATCTGGTCAGCGGTTGTATCGGACTTGCCCAACGTCTTGATCTTGCACAGTAACATCTGGCTTTCTGCGCCACGAAACAGGATTGGCGACAGTGCAAGGCGGCGGTTACGATGAACCAATTCGCCGACGACAGGTAAAGTCGAACGTTCAGTAGCGGCGAACACAAGCCTGTCGAGGATATCAACCTCCCCCAGCTCATCAAATACTCGTGCAAATACAGAATCCACCAAAGTATCGCGTCGCTCGCCAAACAATTTCTCAGTAGCAGCATTGCAAGCAACTATAGTGCCTGTTTTTACTGAGACGATCACCGTTGCCGTGCTGGAGGCTTCGAGCAGTACACGAAAGCGAACATCATGTTCACGCTGAACTTCATAGTCGTTTTCTAGCGCAATCTGTGCTGCAATCAGTTGTTGTTGCATGTCAGCTACAGTGCTCAAATCAGTCCCCAACATCAAAACAGACCCAGATTGACCTGTACTATGAAAAGTATAGCGCATTGGAAGTTCGCTGTAATATTCTGTTGATTGGTGATTAAGTTCCGTTGCCAGTTTACTACCGTCACCTTCAATAAAACTCTTAAGTCGCATGTCAAACTTGGGCACAGACTCTACTGTCAAAGTATCGTGAATCTGACTATCAGCCCAAGCCATTACAGCCTTACACGCAGAGAAATTCGGGTTAGCCATGACCTGCATAATATGCCCTGAAGTAGAAATAACTAACGCCACATCGGACACGCTTGAGATGATATCCGTTACAGCATCAGGACCAATAATTGGTATTAATCCTTCCGCCCATCTTATTTCTTCAACTGACACCATGGACCAGAGCCTTTTACTTTTCTTTGAGCGGATGACTACAAAAAAGTTTCCTGATACCGCTCATTCCTCACGGCTGTCTGATTTAACTAAATCGAGAGCTGCATGAATTTCATTGGACACGTAGTCACTTCCCGTTACTAAGGCAAGGTCGGACCGTTCAGTCGCAACGCCGCCTCCGAGAATTATTTTAGCACTTGCACTTTTTTGACGCAGCCTTTGAATAAGTTGCCTAAGATTTCCAATGTTTGCTTCGGCAGGTGCGGAAATCATAACAGCATCTGGGGACTGGCAAGCAGCGAAATGTCCAGCAGTGACGTTGTCGACACCAAGTGCCATTCTCACATGTGCCCCTGCCGACCGCAGTTGGTCAGCCAGAACAACAGCACCCAAAGTATGCTGAGTTCCTTGAGGTACAATTACTAGACAGTTTAGGCGAGTAATCAGATTAGCCGGATGAATTAGGCTGGTAAGCCGATTGGTTTTAAGGCACCGGACGAGATGCTGCAATCGCGCGCACCCAATAGTGACATCTCCAAATGTTGCTCTATCTCCAACCCAATTTTCACCTAACCGTCGCGCAACTGCAGGAACAAGGAGTGTTTTTATCTCCTGACTCGACACCCCAACCTCTTTGATTTCTTTAATCACTTGCCCAAGTAACGCCCTATCGGGTGAAACTACTGCTGCACAAAGCTGTAGAGCAAAGTCGAGAGCAACAACCTGTTGCTTCATGGATCGTTCCTTTGCGATGCTTAGAATAGATAGCGCCTTAAACGCGATTCTGCTGATATCACCAGAACAGTCCGATCGAAATACTTGCTGATGCTGAGACATACCTACCCCACTAATGGCTGATCAGTACAGAGCCGGTCAATCCAACATCCGACAATACACATATTATCGTCAGCGAAGCCGGGATTTATGTCAATAAAAAATTACAATTTGCAAGACGTAACCAATTATAACACAAAATAAGTTTATAAGGGTGATGTTTGGCATTATAAAATTCCACCACGGAGTGTAAATCAAAGTTGACACATCGCCTTAGCGCTGCCAGATTATTGTATAAGCAAGCCACCAGGGAGGCTACATAATGGCAAGATCGTCACAGCTTTATACCGACGCCCAACGCACGCGCCGCGATACAACGATGTGGACACAGGTCCAAGGCATCCTAGCCCTGCTACAATTTGTGGTTTTTGCTATTTCTGTTGGGTTGGTGTTGCGGTTTTTGCTTACAGGTGAAGGGTACCACATTGCCACAGTGTCGATCGTCGCCAAGACGGCCGTCTTATATCTCATTATGATTACGGGCGCGATTTGGGAAAAGATCGTATTTGGCCAATGGCTGTTTGCTCCAGCATTCTTCTGGGAAGATGTGTTTAGCTTCGTCGTAATCGCGCTGCATACTACCTATCTTTTTGGCTTGATTACTGGTGTTGTAGCAGCTGAAACGCTGATTGTGATCGTACTCGCGGCCTACGCCGCCTACATCATCAATGCCGGACAGTTCTTATGGAAATTGCGAATTGCGCGCTTACAGTCGCAGGTTGTGGCATGACCAATTTTGCACCCGCGCCCCCCACACTGGGCTGTCGCACGTCTCCTGTCCTCAAACAGCGTGGCCAGCGTGAGGTCTTTTGTGGCCTCACGGGAATCATCTGGCTGCACAGAAAAATGCAGGATGCATTCTTTCTGGTCGTAGGTTCGAGAACTTGCGCACACTTACTACAAAGTGCGGCAGGCGTGATGATTTTTGCTGAGCCGCGCTTCGGCACTGCAATTCTAGAAGAATCGGACCTTGCAGGCCTCAACGATGCGCATGCCGAACTGGACCGCGAAGTGGGCACTCTGTTGACGCGCCGACCTGACATTCGCCAGTTATTTCTGGTAGGCTCCTGCCCTTCTGAAGTAATCAAGCTGGACCTGAGTCGAGCTGCTGAGCGTCTGACCAAGCTATATGCGCCTCGGGTTCGCGTTCTTGAATATTCCGGCTCTGGCATCGAGACGACATTTACCGAAGGAGAAGATGCCTGTCTGGCTGCAATGGTGCCTGTCCTGCCTGAAACGCAAGCTCGTAATCTGGTAATTGCAGGCGCGTTGCCCGACGTGGTCGAAGACCAAATGTTGGGACTGTTGAAGGATTTAGGCATTGGTCAGGTGCAGGTTTTACCTGCCCGCACCGTTGAAATGGAGGTGGAGGTGGGGCCGAAAACGGTCTTCGCGCTCACCCAACCTTTCCTCGGGAGTACGCACGCTGCCCTCGTCCGCAGGGGCGCCACCTTTATTGCAGCACCTTTCCCGCTCGGCGAAGAGGGCACAACAGCATGGCTTGCAGCAATCGCTAACGAATTCGAAGTAGACCGTGCAACATTCGACGCCGTCACAGAAGCACCACGCCGTCGTGCAAGACAGGCTGTCGCCAAAGCAGCCGCGTCACTCGAGGGCAAATCGGTATTTTTTTTCCCCGACAGCCAGCTAGAAATCCCACTGGCGCGCTTTCTTACCCGCGAATGCGGCATGACCTCACTCGAAGTTGGCTCCCCCTATATACACGACACTCTGCACGGCCCCGATCTGGATCTGCTGCCTAAGGGCCCGCAGATCTCAGAAGGACAAGACGTCGATCTGCAACTAGATCGCTGTCGTGCTGCGCGCCCTGATCTGACCGTCTGCGGTTTGGGGCTGGCCAATCCGCTGGAAGCCGAGGGCCTGTCCACCAAATGGGCGATCGAACTAATCTTCACCCCTGTTCACTTTTACGAACAGGCTGGTGATCTAGCGTCGCTTTTTGCACGGCCACTGCGCCGCAAAGGTATTTTGGAGGCCGCCGAATGAAACTAACGGTCTGGACATACGAAGGTCCGCCCCACGTTGGTGCAATGCGTGTCGCTACCGGCATGAAGGGGCTGCACTACGTCCTGCATGCGCCGCAGGGTGACACTTATGCTGACTTGCTGTTTACCATGATAGAGCGCCGTGGCCACCGCCCACCAGTCAGCTACACCACATTTCAGGCCCGCGATCTTGGCTCTGACACCGCCAGCCTGTTCAAGCTCTCTTGTCAGGATGCCTATGACCGTTTCAAACCCGAAGCGATCATCGTTGGTGCGTCCTGTACCGCCGAGCTGATCCAAGATGATCCGGGCGGCTTGGCCGAAACGATGGGCCTACCAATCCCTGTTATCGCATTGGAGCTACCAAGCTACCAACGCAAGGAAAATTTTGGCGCAGACGAGACCTTCTTCCAGATCGTACGCCATTTAGCCAAACCGATGGAAAAAACTGCTCGCGTCAGCTGCAACATAATCGGACCAACCGCCTTAGGTTTTCGCCACCGCGACGATGTGGCTGAGATTACTAACCTGCTCTACGAACTGGGTATCAAGGTCAACATCATAGCACCCATGGGTTCCACCCCTACAGACATTGCACGAATGGGTCAGGCACATTTTAACGTGCTGCTCTATCCCGAAACAGGCGAAAGCACGGCGCGCTATTGTGAAAAAACATTTGGTCAGCCTTATACAAAACATGTGCCCATCGGTGTGGGTGCTACCAATGATTTTATCTCCGAAGTGCGTGCCCTATCAGGGAGCAAAGTCCCTGTCGATGAGGCGCGACTACGCCAGAGTTGGTGGAGCAAATCGGTCGACAGCACTTATTTGACGGGCAAGCGTGTCTTTATTTTTGGTGATGGAACCCATGTTAAAACTGCCGCCCGCATCGCACGGGACGAAATGGGATTTGAGGTCGCTGGTATCGGATGCTACAATCGCGAGTACGCACGGGACGTGCGTACTCTTGCCAAAAATTTTGGCATTGAGGCACTTATCACCGATGATTATCTGGAGGTCGAGCGGACCATCGAGGTGCTACAACCTGAGATGATACTCGGCACGCAGATGGAGCGCCACATAGGTAAACGCCTGGGCATCCCCTGCGCGGTGATATCAGCACCTGTGCATGTGCAGGATTTTCCCGCACGCTATTCGCCCCAGATGGGGTTCGAGGGCGCCAATGTGATCTTTGACACTTGGGTGCATCCACTGGTGATGGGCTTAGAAGAGCATCTACTACATATGTTCCGCGATGATTTTGAATTCAACGATGCGGCGGGACCTTCACATCATGGAGGTCATGCGCTTGCCGCAAACAATGCTGTGACGCAAGCGGCCGGAAGTTTAAAAGCCACAATAAGCCCCGAGGAAGAGTGCACTACAACAGATGGCGAAGTGATCTGGCTGCCCGATGCAGAAAAGGAACTGAGAAAAATACCTTTCTTTGTGCGTGGTAAAGCCCGCCGAAACACAGAAACATACGCTACTCAAAAAGGTTTGGCTAAGATTTCAATCGACACTCTTTATGATGCAAAGGCTCACTATGCGTGATGAAATGTCATATGCGAGGTATAATTTTGTCATCGTGACACTAGACCGTCATGCCGCAGGCCCAGCCGCACGGGTTGCCCCGCGGCTGGCGATGGATTTCCCAGGACTGAACGTGACCATTCACGCTGCAACAGAATGGGAGAAAGACCCCACCGCGCTTCAATCGGCTCTCAATGATATTGCAACTGCCGACATCATTGTAACTTGTGTACTGTTCCTTGAAGATCATCTGCGCGCAGTTTTGCCTGCGTTGAAGGCCCGCCGCGATAATTGCGATGCGATGATCGGTGTGGTCTCGGATCAAGAAATTACCCAGCTGACACGCATGGGTGATCTGGACATGTTGAAACCTGCGTCGGGCGCGATGGGTCTTTTAAAAAAACTCAAGCCAGCGAAAACCTCTGGCAAAGCGGGTGCCGGCCAAATGAAGATGCTGCGCCGTATCCCCAAAATCCTGAAGCTGATCCCGGGCAAAAGCCAGGACTTACGCGCTTGGTTTTTATCTATGCAATATTGGCTGGGTGGCTCGGACGATAACATCGAAAACATGATCCGTTTTTTAATTGCACGCTATACCCATGTGGCCAGATGGCGCTTAATCAAAGCCAAAGACCCGGTAGAATACCCCGAGGTTGGTCTCTATCACCCCGATCTACCGGATCACGGCATCACCACAAACCTTGCCGATCTGCCACGCGCAACCAACAGCGCGACTATCGGCCTGCTAATGCTGCGCAGCTATATCCTTGCAGGCGATACGGCCCATTATGACCACGTCATCCGCAGTTTTGAAGCCAAAGGCATTCGCGTAATACCGGCTTTTGCCGGAGGTCTTGACGGGCGGCCCGCCATTACTGCCTATCACGAAGGCCAGATTGACGCTCTGGTATCGCTCACCGGTTTTTCGCTAGTTGGTGGCCCTGCCTACAATGATACCGAGGGGGCAATTGTTGCACTTCAGGCGTTGGACGTGCCCTATATTGCCGCCCAACCGCTAGAATTTCAAACTTTGTCGCAGTGGGCAAATGGCCATCAAGGCCTCAGTCCAATCGAGGCAACAATGCTGGTCGCCTTGCCAGAGATTGACGGTGCAACAAACCCAACGGTTTTCGCCGGACGCCACAGCAGTGACGGTTGTGACGGTTGTGCGCGCAAATGCAGTGTAATCGGCGAGACCAAAGGTATGGCGCCTTGTATCGAACGGATTGAAGCACTCGTTGAAAAATCCCACCGCCTTGCTTTACTACGGCGCAAGAGGAACGATGAAAAGAACGTTGCAATTGTGTTATTTGGTTTTCCACCGAATGCAGGAGCCGTAGGCACTGCTGCTTACCTATCAGTCTTCGAGAGCCTTTACAACACATTGCACCAGATGGCGAGAGATGGCTACGATCTAACTCCCCCAGCCACAGTTGAAGATCTGCGCAATGCGGTCCTGCATGGCAACGCAAAAACCTTCGGTCAAGCCGCAAACGTCATCTCACGTATCAGCGCTGACACCATCGTGGCACAAACCCCGTGGCTTCAAGAAATAGAGGCTACATGGGGCCCTGCCCCTGGCCGCATACAATCCAACGGCAGTGAAATATTTGTGCTGGGTGCACAATTCGGACGCGTTTTCGTTGGTGTACAACCTACATTCGGTTACGAGGGAGACCCAATGCGCTTGCTGTTTGAACGTGGATTTGCGCCAACACACGCGTTTAGCGCCTTTTATAGCTACCTCAAGAATGATCTGTGCGCCGACGTGGTGCTGCATTTTGGCATGCACGGCGCGCTGGAGTTTATGCCCGGCAAACAGAACGGACTTGGAGGCCGCGACTGGCCAGAGCGGCTGATGGGGAACATGCCTAACGTCTATCTTTACGCAGCCAACAACCCCTCCGAGGCAACGCTGGCTAAGCGTCGTGCTAATGCAGTGACAATCACACACCTTACACCACCGTTGCAGACCGCTGGACTCTATCGCGGGTTGGCAGACCTGAAGGATAGTCTTGCTAAATGGCGAGCGCACCCAGATGATGACATTGGACTGTCTAAGCTGATTGCAGCGCAGGCGGAGACCGTTCATCTGGATGGCAGTGATCCTGATACGCTTTGGCTCACACTTCTGGAGACCGAGGAGGCGTTGATCCCAGACGGTCTACACATTGTCGGTCAACCCATGTCGCCTAACGCAGTTGAAAATATGCTAGGTCTCATGAGCTTTGATACAAAATCTGAGCGCGAAACTGCGCGCAGGCATCTGTCGGGCAACGACGAGGTTAACGCTCTGATGCGCGCACTGAATGGTCAGTTCATCGCACCGGTTTGTGGCGGGGATGTGATCCGTGCACCTGAAATTCTGCCCACAGGCCGCAACATCCATGCATTTGACCCCTTCCGAATGCCCACTGCTTTTGCGATGGAAGATGGCGCGCGCCAGGCGAACGAACTGCTGCGCACGCATCCAACGCTCCCCCGCACGATCGCACTGGTGTTGTGGGGGTCGGACAATATCAAATCTAACGGTGGGCCTATTGGTCAGGCTCTAGCTCTGATGGGTGCTACTGCGCGGTTTGATAGCCATGGCAGGTTGTGTGGCGCAAATCTGGTGCCGCTGGAAACACTTGGTCGTGCACGCATTGATGTTGTAATGACACTGTCAGGCATCTTCCGCGATTTGCTGCCACTACAAACTAAGCTGCTGGCCGATGCCGCTTTACAATGCGCACTGGCAGACGAACCTGTAGAAATGAACCCGATCCGTGAACATGCCTTGGCTTTTGCGGCATTACAAGGGTGTGACATGAAGACGGCGGCACTTCGTGTATTCTCCAATGCCGAGGGTGCCTATGGCTCCAATGTGAATCAGTTGGTTGACAGCTCCGCGTTTTGCGATGAGGGCGATCTAGCAGATGCATATCAAGCACGTAAAAGTTTTGCATATGGCACGGACGGCGAAGCAACGCAGCAATCTGCCCTACTGAATAATACATTGCAAACCGTCGAGCTTGCTTACCAAAATATCGAATCCGTCGAGCTGGGTGTGACCACAGTTGACCACTATTTTGATACTCTGGGAGGTATCGCAGCTGCTGTCAAACGCGCTCGCAAAGGCGCTGATACGCCTGTCTACATAGGCGACCAAACTCGTGGCAGCACCAAGGTGCGAACCTTGCAGGATCAGGTTGCACTTGAAACGCGTTCGCGCAGCTTAAACCCCAAATTTTACGAGCCGCTATTTAAACATGGACACGAGGGTGTGCGTTTGATCGAGGCGCATATCACCAATACTGTCGGCTGGTCAGCAACCACTGGCAAGGTAGACCCTTGGATTTATGCAGAGCTGAGCCAAACCTTCGTGCTGGATGAAGTGATGCGCAAGCGCCTAACGGATCTAAACCCACAGGCCTCCATGAGGATGGCGAACAGGCTGATTGAAGCATCAGAACGAGCTTACTGGACACCAGACGACGCAACACTGGCAGCACTACATTCCGCAGCCGATACAATTGAAGATAAATTAGAGGGCATTGCAGCAGAATGACCCAAACCTTTGGAAAGGGACCAAAATGAGCCCACTAGATCGAAACATACCCAACTTAGGCGGCGATGGGGAAGGCTCCGTCCAATTTCATCAAGACGACAGCACAAAAATCGAAGGTGCTAAGGTTTTTGCAGTCTACGGCAAAGGTGGAATTGGTAAGTCAACCACGTCGTCAAACCTGTCAGCTGCTTTTTCAAAGCTGGGCAAGCGGGTTTTGCAGATAGGTTGTGACCCTAAACATGACAGCACGTTTACACTAACTGGCCAGTTGATCCCCACGGTCATTGATATTCTCAAAGATGTGAATTTTCATGCCGAGGAATTGCGCGCTGAAGATTTTGTATTCGATGGCTATAATGGTGTAAAATGCGTTGAGGCAGGCGGCCCACCTGCCGGCACAGGCTGCGGCGGTTATGTTGTGGGCCAAACGGTCAAACTGCTAAAGCAACACCACCTTCTGGAAGACACGGATGTGGTGATTTTTGACGTACTGGGAGATGTGGTTTGCGGTGGCTTTGCAGCACCTTTGCAACACGCCGACCGTGCGCTGATTGTAACCGCTAATGATTTTGATAGCATCTATGCGATGAACCGCATCATCGCAGCGGTCGAGGCTAAATCAGCTAACTACAAGGTCCGTTTGGCAGGCTGCGTTGCCAACCGAAGTCACGACACCAACGAAGTAGACCGCTATTGCAAAACAGTAGGCTTTAACCGACTGGCGCACCTGCCCGATCTAGACGCCATTCGCCGTTCGCGCCTGAAGAAAAAAACGTTGTTCGAAATGGAGCTGGATGACGATATTGCGGCCGTGCAAGCAGAATATATCCGCCTAGCTACTACCTTGTGGGAAGGGACCGAAGGACTTGCGCCTCGGTCTTTGCCTGACCGTGAGATCTTTGACCTACTTGGGTTTGATTAATGACATACGAAGCCACCCGTGACCGCGTCGAGACATATTTCGACACTACGGCGACTCGTACATGGGAGCGCTTGACATCTGATGCGCCTGTGTCGGGCATACGTGCAACGGTACGGGCTGGCCGCGAACAAATGCGGAATCTTCTAATTGCTCAGCTACCGCTAGACCTCAGCGGCGCGCGATTGCTAGACGCAGGCTGTGGTACTGGCGCACTAGCGGTTGAGCTGGCGCAGCGCGGTGCGGATGTGGTTGGCATAGATATCTCTCCACGCCTTATCGACATTGCACAGAAACGCCAGCCCAATCACGTAGTGGGCAGTCTCACCCTTAAATCTGGTGATATGCTGGACCCTGCATTGGGTCGGTTTGACCACATCATAGCGATGGATAGTCTAATCTACTACGCTGCTGACGACATCGGCGGCATTCTTGATAATTTGTCCCCCCGTGTCGGGAGTGTGATATTTACCGTGGCGCCGCGCACTCCGCTACTGATGGCGATGTGGCGGATGGGCAAACTCTTTCCGCGCAAGGATCGCTCCCCCACCATGGTTCCGCATACAACCTCTGCGATTGCGGCACACACCAGTGGCAAAATTCGCGCCATCAAGCGCGTTACCTCTGGTTTCTACATTAGTCAAGCCTTGGAATTTCGGCCATGATGTTCAACGCTCGCGTCAAGACAATAACGCTGAATATGCTACCATTTGCCGATGCTGCTAGCGATGGCCTACCTCTGGGTGCACTGCTACGCCTTTCGCTGTTCCAGATTTCCGTGGGGATGGCTGCGGTGTTGCTGCTTGGTACACTAAACCGGGTGATGATCGTCGAGCTGTCTTTGCCCGCAATCATCGTCGCTACGATGATCGCAATTCCCGTTCTGATAGCGCCGTTCCGGACCCTTCTAGGTTTTCAGTCTGATAACTTCCGCTCTGCCATCGGATGGAAGCGGGTACCATATCTTTGGTATGGCACACTTTGGCAGTTCGGTGGGCTGGCGATTATGCCGTTAGCGTTACTAGTGCTGGCAGGCGATAGTGTGATTGATGCGGGAATGTTCGGACAAGTTACCGCAGCTCTTGCGTTTCTGCTGACAGGCCTTGGCATGCATATGACACAGACCGCCGGCCTTGCATTAGCTGCTGACCGCGCAACCGAGGAAACCCGGGCAAAAGTCGTCTCGCTTTTGTATGTCATGTATTTACTGGGCATGGGTATGTCAGCCCTTATCATCGGCACTTTGCTACGCAATTATACCGCACTGCTACTGGTACAGGTTGTTCAGGGAGCTGCGGTTATGACGATGATTTTCAACATTATCGCTTTGTGGAAACAAGAAAAAATGTCCCCGATGACCAAAGTAGAGCGGAATGCTCCGCGTCCGGCGTTCAGGGATGCATGGGCGGATTTCAACAAAAACACAGATGTGGCGCGGCTGATAGTGACCATTTTCATTGGAACGATGGCGTTCAATATGCAAGACGTCTTGCTGGAACCTTATGGCGGTGAAATTCTGAACCTCTCAGTTTCCTCCACTACACTGCTGTCTTTGATGTGGTCTGGCGGTGCACTGCTCGGTCTGGCTCTGGCTGCGCGCTGGTTGTCGGGAGGGATTGATCCCTACCGCATTACGGGACGTGGAATAGTCGTGGGAATAACAGCGTTCAGCCTTGTCGTGTTGTCGGCACCGATGTCGTCGCAAGCTCTTTTTTTCATGGGCGCGGGCCTTATCGGCACAGGTAGCGGATTGTTTGCCGTCTCGACGCTGACTGCGGCCATGACCTTGGACATCACAGGAAACGCTGGGCGAGGTTTGGCCCTCGGGGTTTGGGGCGCAGCGCAGGCAACAGCCGCGGGTGTGTCCATCTTTATCGGTGGTGGATTGCGCGATATGGTGAATGAGGCCGCAATAAGTGGGGCGCTTGGGCCGGTGCTTAATGGCCCCTCGGTGGGTTATTCGGCAGTCTACCAGTTGGAAATCATACTGCTCTTTATCACCCTAATCTCTCTGGGTCCGCTTGTGCGGGCAAAAAACATCACAACACAGGGACCGGTCAGGTTGGAACTGCCCGATTTCCCCACCTGATTAATAAGGAGACCATCATGGTTGGCAACGAATTTTTTGGTAACTTCGATCTGGCAAGCGCCGCAATCTGGCTGTTTTGGGTCTTCTTTGCCCTGCTGATTTACTATTTGCAAACAGAGAATATGCGCGAAGGCTATCCACTCGAGCAAGACGATGGCACCATCGCCCCAAATCAGGGCCCGTTTCCTGTGCCTAAGGACAAAACATTTATCCTACCCCATAATCGTGGTGAAGTGACCGTGCCCTCTGGTCAACGTGGCGATCGGGCATCACTAGCCCTCGCCCAGACATCTAAATCAGGGGGATCTCCTTTTGTTCCAATCGGTGATCCGATGGTTGAAGGTGTCGGTCCCGCCTCATGGGCGCCGCGCCGTGATGTGCCTGAGCTGGATGCGCATGGCCACCCAAAAATTAGACCCATGAAAGCGCTACCAGAATTTAAAGTCTTAGCTGGACGTGATCCACGTGGAAAGGTGGTTGTAGCAGGTGATGGCGAAGTAATTGGACGTATCGTCGACATGTGGGTCGACGTTCCTGAACAGTTGGTTCGCTACTTGACCGTGGATCTGAATCCTGAAGGTACAGGAAAAACAAGGCTGATCCCTATCAACTTTTGCAAGATCAAAGTGGATCGCGTGACCGTTCGCTCAATCTATGGCAAGCATTTTGACGGTGTTCCACAGCATTCATGGACCGATCAAGTGACCCTGCTCGAAGAAGAAAAAATCATGGCTTATTACGGTGGAGGTACACTTTATGCAGACCCCGCCCGTCTTGAACCACAGCTTTAATCCACTCTGTTGGGCTCTTAGCCAGGGCCGGACACAACGCAGATAAGGGACTGATAAATGCACCACGATGATTTCAATTTCGAACCTGTGCGCGGCCTACCCGAAGCATTACCTGAGGATGAACATATTTTGTGGCAAGGTCGCCCCGACGGACTGCGCCTTGCCAAGGAAGCGTGGGGCCTCAACTGGGTTCTGGCCTATTTTGCAGCGCTGGCCTTGGGCCGCGTCATGATATCTTCTGCCGAGATGTCCCTGACTGCCGCTATGGCACTGGGTCTACCATTCTTGTTGGCAGGTGCTGTTGCCGGACTATTGCTAATCGGCGTGGCCACTGTTCAGGCGCGCAGCACTGTCTATACGCTAACCAATAAACGCGCTTGCATGCGGATTGGGGCAGCCCTGACGATGACGTTAAACCTTCCATATGTCTGCATAGGCAATGCCGCAGTCACGACGCGCAAGTCCAGTCTGGGCACGATTACCTTCGAAATGATCGGCGATGCCCGCCTGTCGTATCTCATGACTTGGCCCCATGTACGTCCGTGGCACTTTATGCGTACGCAGCCATCGTTTCGAGCGATCCCAGACGCAGACCATGTCGCCGCAATCTTCGTCGACGCCGCCGAAACTCGCATCTCAATTCCTAAAGTTAGCCGCGTCACACCATCTCTCGGCACGATTGCAGTGGAGTAATACACATGCCTGAAATACGTTCTCTCGCCAACCAAATGAAACATCGTGACCGAGAAATGGTACCTCAATTTCTCGTCTGGGGCATGTTTACTATGATGTTCGCAGCCGTTGCTTTGGTCAGCTATGCACGCATCTCAGGCCGTGAAGTGACATCCGTGGTACCACACAGTGATATCATCAAAGAGATATTCGTTACTTTGGAAGGTTCGCGTAACGAAGGCGTAGCCGTTCTAGACATAAATGGAAAGCAAATCGCTCACTCAACACAAGACAAAGCAGGGTTTATCGACGTAATCTGGATGTCAGTAATGCGTGAGCGCACTGTGCAAGATGTAACATCTGAGATGCCAGTGAGAATTGTACGACGTGAGAACGGACGTATTGCGGTGATTGACGACACTACCGGTTGGAAGATCGAATTGATCGGATACGGTCGAGACAACGTCGCAGCCTTCGCCAGGCTGATTGACTGAGCTAACATAGCCAAAGGGACAGATATTATGGGACTTCTTACACGAACGAAAGAAACGGCACCCTGCACCGTCACAATCTCGCACCGCTTCGAAGAATTGTCGGCGCATGTGAGATTCAATAACGGCGCCGTCATTGGCCCGGGCGATGTCGTGCTGGTCCATGGGCCCGAGATTATGGCAGCATACGGCGAGGTGATTTCCGAAGAGCGCACCGCAACTATCACACGCGCCTCAACGGTCGAGCGGGCCTGGACACGCGCCACCGGTGATTTCGAATTTATGGAACTGTGCGAATTCTCGTTTTCTGAAGGAGTCCTGTCATGAACAAGCCAACTCATTCAGCATTTGCCAATACCGCCGACGAGGCTATTGCCGCACAAGACGCACTCGATAGCCAGATGACCTCTGATATGGCAACACAAGTTGCAATGCAGAACACGCTGCTAACACCGCGGTTCTATACTACAGACTTTGACGAGATGGACGCTATTGACGTGACACCCGTGCGCGCCGATTGGGACGCACTGATTGCGCAGATGAAAGCTGATCCAAACAAAGGCCATTTCAAGAAAAATGAAGACTGGGACGATGTAGACTGGGACGGCATGGAGCCGAAACTTAAGGCTGAATTCATCGACTTTCTGATTTCCAGCTGTACTGCTGAATTCTCGGGCTGCGTGCTCTACAAGGAAATGAAGCGGCGCGGGTCCAACAAGGACATCACCGAGCTGTTCCAGCTGATGGCGCGCGACGAAGCGCGACACGCAGGCTTTATCAACGATGCGCTGCGCGAGGCTGGCATCCGCGTGAACCTCGGCTTTCTGACACAGCAAAAGAAATACACCTATTTCCGCCCTAAGTTCATTTATTATGCTACATACCTTTCAGAAAAGATCGGCTATGCTCGGTACATCACGATATTCCGCCATTTGGAGGACCACCCCGATAAGCGGTTTCACCCCATTTTCAAATGGTTCCGCGAATGGTGCAATGATGAATTCAGCCACGGCGAAGCCTTTGCCCTGCTTATGAAAACTGATCCAAAGCTAACAAGCGGCATCAATAAACTCTGGATTAAGTTTTTCCTTACGGCTGTCTATTCCACGATGTGGATCAGGGACCACCAACGCCCAGTGTTCCACGATACATTGGGGGTAGATGTGACATGGTATGGGCAGGAAGTGTTCCGCAAAACCTCCGAGATAACTAAACAAATTTTCCCGCTGACCCTAGACATTGATCATCCGCGTTGGCGTCCCAATCTGGACCGTATGGAATCGGCGAGCTGTCAGATTGCAAAAGCCAAAGCAAGCGGCGGCATCAAGGGGTTTATTAGTCGAATGACTGGTATTGCCAAGGCAGCAACCGCGTTTATCGCCATACTAACTATCCCTGCACAACAAAACACCGTTCCCGCAAACCCACGTCTTAACCCGTTATACTAATGTTTGCCTCACCATGGATAGCAGCGGTTTTTGCCATATTCGCGTGGTGGTTCTTTACAGGGATCATCCTGCTTGTGGTGCGGCGTGCAGATAGAGCCCTTCAGGGGGCTCACCAAGCAGCCGTGGTAGTAAGCGTACCACTGCTTGCCTTGGGCGTTGCGGGCCTGGTGATGTCTACGCATACGTTGACTGTAGCAAACACCTACATCTCTTTCACCTCGGCCCTGCTGATTTGGGGCTGGATAGAGCTGGCCTTTCTGACGGGAGTGATCACCGGCCCCGAAACACGGCCCTGTCCTGCCGGTCTGAGTGGCTGTGCGCGGTTCAAGCGGGCATGGCATACGCTATCGTATCACGAAATGCTGCTGTTGACAGGATTAGTGGCTGTAACAATCGCCTCTATGGGCAGTGAAAACCTGTTCGGATTGTGGGCCTATGTGGTACTTTTGGTCGCGCGGATCTCAGCAAAACTGAACCTGTTTTTCGGGGTGCCACGGATCAATACAGAATTTATTCCGACGCCACTGACCCATCTCAAAACCTATTTTAGACAGGGAAATGTTACCCCCACTTTCGGGATTGGCGTAACTTTCCTAAGCGTCGCAACCGGCTGTTTCGCCGAGCGCCTGATCGCAGCACAGACGCCTCCTGAGGTTGTTGGTTTTGCTCTTCTTACCGCCCTATCAGCGCTTGCAACTCTTGAACACTGGCTGATGGTTATTCCACTTCCCGATGCAAAACTCTGGCGCTGGATGTTGCCTACGTTGCCAACTAATTCCAAGACAGGAGGTTCCAATGAACTTTGACACACTTTTTCAGGCTCAAATAGATACACTGAAGAATGACGGCAATTATCGCTATTTCGCAGAACTTGAGCGTAAGGCCGGCAAGTTTCCAAAGGCCACAAGTCATTTAAACGGCGAGCAGCGGGATGTGACAGTCTGGTGTTCGAATGATTATCTGGGCATGGGCCAACATCCTGCTGTGATTGCAGCTATGTGCGAGGCAGTGAATCGTACCGGTACCGGCGCCGGCGGTACGCGTAACATTTCCGGCACAAACCACGATCACTTGTTGTTGGAGAGAGAACTGGCAGATTTGCATGGTAAAGAGGCAGCACTGATTTTCACCTCAGGCTATATCTCCAACTGGGCCACACTGGCTACGCTGGGCAGTCGTCTCGAAAATTGTGTGATCCTTAGCGATGCAGGCAACCACGCGTCAATGATCGAAGGCATCCGACATTCACGCGCACATAAAGTCATCTGGAAGCACAATGATGTGCATGATCTGGAAATGAAGCTCCGTGCGCTCCCAGAAGAGTATCCCAAAATCGTCGCCTTCGAGAGCGTCTATTCCATGGATGGTGACATTGCCCCCATCGAGGCAATTGTTGAAATAGCCGAAAAGTATGGCGCCATGACATATATAGATGAGGTGCATGCAGTGGGCATGTATGGCCCTCGTGGCGGCGGTGTCACGGAAGAGCTAGGGCTGACGAACCGTATCACTCTTATTGAGGGAACATTAGGTAAGGCATTCGGTTGTGTTGGTGGCTATATTACAGGCTCCAAGGTGCTATGTGATTTCATCCGCTCTTTCGCCAGCGGTTTTATTTTCACCACAGCCCTTCCCCCTGCCGTTGCAGCAGCTGCACGGACCTCTATCGCACACCTTAAAGTTAGCCAGTCCGAGCGCGCAGGCCAGCGCTGTCAGGTTGCGCGCTTGCGCGCTGCACTGGACCATCATGGCATTCCGTATATGGCAAACGACAGTCACATCGTTCCCGTGATTATCGGTGATCCGGTCAAGACCAAAATGTTGGCAGACTACCTGATGCTGGAATGGGACATCTACGTGCAGCCTATCAATTATCCAACTGTTCCAAAAGGCACAGAGCGCTTGCGCTTTACGCCGTCACCGCTACATTCAAATGATGATATCGACCATCTGGTCAACGCGCTGAAAACACTTTGGAAACAATGTGCCATTGCCCACGCCGTAGCTTAAAAGACAGCGTGTTCGCCACGATACACCTGTGTGTTGCCGGCAATTACACTAGCGTAATACGCCTCAAGCGTATCCGCCCCGGTTGAAGGCGTAGCGTCAGCATCATAGCGACCAGTGGCAGTATCCAACACCAGCATTGATTCAGTTGCATAGTACCGCCCGATCCGCGCCAACTCCGCTTTGGCCGCGAGTTTTGGACTGACCTTGCCCGCAAGTGACAGCCCTTGCTGGATAACTTCCAACATCCTCACAGGCACGTACCGGAATTTCGGAGGCATCCCCGTCAGCGCAAACAGCATATTTCCTTGCTCTATTGGGGTTATAGCCACACCCGGTCCGCCAATAGGCAGTATACGGTTGTGTCTTCCAGAATCTGTGATGCACCCAGCAATGAAACGGCCTAGATCATCATCGCTGATTGGCTTGCACGCAGTTAGTACCCCATTTCCAAAAACTAGAAACGCTTTGCCATGCCGAACACGGTCGATCTGCCCTGATAGTGATTTGAAAAACGCAGTCGGACGAACGATGGAATAAGTTATACCTGAGGCTATCAGAGCCGCTTCGAATGCCAACTTTGCATGCTGGAAGGGCAACAGCGGTCTTTGCACACATATTGCAGACAGCAGGATAAAGTGCTTAGCACCAACCTGTTGAGCCAAATCAAGTATTCTTAGATGAGCACGGTAGTCTATAGCCCAAGCATCATCCGGCGCACCGCTTCGTGAGGCGAGACAAGACACTACAACATCAAAATTTCTATTAATTCCGGCATCTATTCGGCCAGTCACATCGCCGATTATATCGCCTTCAATTGCACGGGGTGTGCGGACAAAACATGTTACGACTTGACCTTGTGCAGATAGTGCGCGGACAACCCCCTGCCCCGCAGTACCTGTCGCTCCAAAGACCAACACCCGTAGGGAAGCAGGATGCTGATAGGCCCTCATCAAAACAGTCCTATTACGCTTAGAAAAACGGATATCAATGTGTACACTAGGCCTCACACCATTGTTGTTAGTATTCATTATCTATTTGCAGAGTTATTTATCTTGTTACAACACTGGTGTCAGTCTAAACTTACACTATGACAGATTCCAGCCCCCTTTCGATCCGGACCCTGCCTGAACCTGTGGCAATCCTCTGGCTCATTAAACCTATCACATGGTTTCCGCCTATGTGGGCGTATTTATGCGGCGCAGTCTCTTCAGGGGCGTCTCCGGAGGGACAATGGGATCTGTTGTTTCTGGGTGTACTATTGGCCGGCCCCATCGTGTGCGGGATGAGTCAGGCGGCCAATGACTGGTGCGATCGTAACGTTGACGCTATAAACGAACCAGACCGCCCTATCCCTTCAGGCCGGATCCCCGGCCGCTGGGGCTTGTGGATAGCGGTATTTATGTCTGCGCTGGCACTGGCCGTCGGATGGCAGCTCGGTTCTTGGGGCTTCGGTGCTACCATCTTTGGTGTGTTCGCGGCATGGGCCTATTCGGCCGAGCCTGTGCGTTTGAAACGCTCAGGCTGGTGGGGGCCTGGACTTGTCGGCCTTTGTTATGAAGGTTTACCTTGGTTCACAGGGGCCGCCGTTCTGTCTTTCGGCGCACCTAGCTGGCCAGTGATTATTATCGCGGCACTGTATGCCGTTGGCGCACATGGGATTATGACCCTCAATGACTTCAAAGCACTGAAGGGGGACCGCCAGACAGGTATAAACTCGCTACCCGTCACCTTGGGGCCAGAACGTGCAGCGCGTATTGCCTGCTGGATAATGGCTCTTCCGCAGGTCGCTGTGATTGCGCTTATGCTGATGTGGGATAAGCCAATTTACGCTGCGGCTATAACGCTGTTGCTGGCAGGTCAGATCTTGGCGATGACCGTGCTGCTGCGCGACGCAAAAGCATTTGCACCATGGTACAATGGCACGGGCGTTACGCTCTACGTCTCAGGAATGATGGTAGCCGCCTTTGCCCTCAGGGCTATGGCATGAACCCCACTTCAGGAGGGCACAAAATGTTCGACGTTGTTGTTATTGGCGCAGGGCCATCAGGCGCTACCGCGGCAGAAGACCTTACGCGCTCTGGGCACAGCGTAGCCATGCTGGATCGGGATGGACGGATCAAGCCCTGCGGCGGCGCCATTCCACCCCGCCTCATTAACGATTTCCTAATCCCCGACAACCAGATCGTTGCCAAAATAAAGACCGCAAGGATGATCTCGCCAACCGGTCGCAATGTGGATATTCCCATCGAAGACGGTTTTGTTGGTATGGTTGACCGCGAATATTTTGACGAATTCTTACGGAAGCGTGCTGAGATTGCAGGAGCAAAACGTTATACTGGTACCTATCTACGCATCGATCGTGACGGTGATGGCACCCATGTTGTATACCGCGACAAGACCAGCGGTGAGGAGCGGTCCCTCCACACGCGACTAGTGATCGGCGCAGATGGTGCGCGCTCGGGCGTGGCTAAAGCCGAAGTTCCAGGAGGCGAGAAGATCAACTACGTGATCGCCTATCATGAGATCATCGAGGCTCCCACCACCAGTGCTGCCTATAATCCAATACGCTGTGACGTAATCTATGATGGAGTTATCTCGCCCGATTTCTACGGTTGGGTTTTCCCGCATGGCAAATCTGTCAGCGTTGGCATGGGTACGGGCATTGAAGGTGTCGACCTGAAAAATGCCACGGCAGAACTACGCGCGCGCGCAGGCCTGACCGAGTGCCTAACACTCCGACGTGAAGGTGCGCCTATCCCCCTACACCCAATGGATAAGTGGGACAATGGCCGCGATGTGATTCTAGCCGGTGACGCGGCAGGCGTCGTCGCCCCGTCCTCAGGGGAAGGTATTTATTACGCAATGGTTGGCGGCCGTGTTGCGGCCACTGCGGCCAGTGCCTGCCTTGTGACTGGCCACACGCGTGATCTACAGCTCGCCCGTAAACTGTTTATGCGCGAGCATAAAAATGTTTTCAAAGTTCTGGGAGCTATGCAGAATGCTTATTATCGCAGCGACGAACGACGCGAGCGTTTCGTCTCGCTCTGTCATGATGTTGACGTTCAGAAACTTACTTTCGAGGCCTATATGAACAAACGTCTAGTCAAGGCGCGGCCTATGGCCCATCTCAGAATCGGTATCAAAAATCTGGCACATCTGACGCGGATGATTCCCGCTACACGCGTCTAATGGCTATCATGATCCCTGCTTGGGTGAACGGTGCGTTACAGCCCGTTGAAAAGTTGGCGGCTCATCAACGCGGTTTACGGCACAAAGCAGTCTCAATTTTTGTTCTGCATGGGCAAGAAATTTTGATCCAGCAACGCGCACTTTGCAAGTACCACACCCCAGGTCTTTGGGCGAATACCTGCTGCACGCATCCCGACTGGGGTGAGGACACTGCCGATTGCGCTCGGCGCCGACTGAACGAAGAACTGGGAATCAATGGATTACCACTAGAGCATCGTGGGCAGGTTGAATACCGCGCAGATGTAGGTGATGGCTTGATCGAGCACGAGCTTGTGGACGTCTTTATAGCGCAAGTTGACACTTACATACCAACGCACGCAAACCCTGACGAAGTAATGTCGAGTAGGTGGGTGCCGCACCATGCGTTAGTGGCGCAAATCACGCAGATGCCACAGCTTTTCACTCCATGGCTGCGGATATATCTATCATCCCACGCCGATATGATTTTTGGCGACAAAGCAGCGATCTAGAATTCTGATCTTTCCATCTTTTGCAAAACGACACCTGTAGCCTGCATTGCAGTAGCGGCGATGTCAGTCGCCGTCAGGCCCGCATCGGCATACATCGCATCAGGGTCCGCATGGTCGATGAAGCGGTCAGGTAATGTCATTGTCCGGATTGCCAGATCCCCGTCCAGCAGTCCATCCTGTGCCAGATCGTGCAGCACCATCGCACCAAAACCACCCTGTGCGCCCTGCTCTACTGTGATCAGTGCATGATGGTCTTTAACCAGTTTCCGGATTAACGCACGGTCCAGCGGTTTGGCGAAGCGGGCATCGGCTACCGTGACAGAGACATTTTGTAAAGCCATCAGCTCAGCAGCTTTTAGGCACTCTCCTAGATGCGAGCCAAAGGACAGGATAGCTATATCCGTCCCTTCGCGCACCACATGTCCACGTCCAATTTCCAACACATCACCAATCTCTGGCACTTCTACTCCCGTACCACTACCGCGCGGATAGCGGAACGCGATCGGCCCCTTGTCATAGGCTGCAGCTGTAGCAATCATATGTACCAGCTCAGCCTCATCCGCAGCAGCCATCACAGTCATGTTTGGCAACGCACATAAATACCCAATGTCAAATGCACCAGCATGTGTCGCACCGTCCGCTCCCACCAATCCAGCGCGGTCAATCGCAAAACGAACAGGTAGATTTTGCAAAGCCACGTCATGGACGATCTGGTCGTAACCACGTTGTAAAAACGTAGAATAGATAGCACAAAATGGCTTAAGCCCACCCGCCGCCAAACCCGCAGCAAAAGTCACACCATGCTGTTCCGCAATGCCTACATCAAACATACGTGCTGGAAATTTATCCGCAAAAATATCCATCCCGGTGCCTGCAGGCATAGCGGCGGTAATACCAACGATTTTTGCATCCAGACTAGCAAGCCGAGTCAGTGCATTACCAAAAACACTCGTATAACTCGGGGCATTCGCTTTCGCTTTCGCTTGCGTACCAGTCGCTACGTCAAACCGCCCAACACCATGATATTTGTCTACTGATCTTTCGGCAGGTGCATACCCTTTACCCTTTATTGTACAACAATGAATCAAGACTGGGCCGGTTGTTTGAACTTTAACCGAGCGTAAGACGCCCAATAGTAGGCCCATATCATGCCCATCAATAGGGCCGACATACTGGAAGCCAAGTTCTTCAAACAGCGTACCACGGCTACCACTTGATCCAGTTACCATTTGGCGCAGGTGTTTTGCTTTGTCCCGTAAAGGGTCAGTTAGTGCCGCTTCAAACCCTTTTGTCACCTTTTTCAGAGTGCCAATCTGTGAAGAATATAGCCCTGAGAGATATTTAGACATGGCTCCTACAGGCGGCGCAATGCTCATCTCATTGTCGTTCAAGATGACTATCATGCGTCGACCCATGGCACCTGCATTGTTTAGCGCCTCATAGGCCATACCTGCAGAGATCGAACCATCCCCAATCACTGCAATCGCATCACCAGTAGGCTGGCCCATGTCGCGCGCTACAGTAAAGCCAAGCGCAGCCGAGATAGAGGTAGAAGAATGCGCTGCACCAAAGGGGTCAAACTCAGACTCACTTCTCTTGGTAAAACCCGAAAGTCCCCCTTCCTGCCGAAGCGTTTTCATTAGATAACGCCGACCGGTTAAGACTTTGTGTGGATAACACTGATGGCCAACATCCCAAATCAGTTTATCTCGCGGGGTGTCAAACACAGCATGAAGAGCAACAGTCAATTCTACAACACCCAATGATGATCCCAAATGGCCACCTGTCTGCGATACAGCGTCAATGACTTCGGTGCGAAGTTCATCCGCAAGGCGTTTGAGATCAGAATCACTCAGAGACTTAAGGTCTGACGGACCTGCGATGCGGTCGAGTACCGGTGTGGTGGGACGGGACATCAATGTCATCCTTGTTGTATGGAATTTGCGCGTTGGCTCGGAACAGATGAGGCACAGCACGCAAGAAACCATCATCTGCCTCCCGTAGCCAACAGGAACGGTCAGGACATAAAGGTCCCAACTTTTCCAGCCCCTAAGGGACTTAGAGAGCCGGAATACATGGTCGCCAGCCTAAAGCATGACGGCTAGCAACGAACTTTATACCCTTGTGAACTTTTCTTCAGTCAAATTGAATGAAAAAGGAGACGGGTCCGGTGTTTCACGAGATTGCTCGGGCAGCATTTTGCCAACCCAGACGAGCGCAGTAAGTCCAAACGAGATTACCAAACAAAAAACCACTGCATAACCCGCCCCTTTTAGCATCAGTGAAAGCCCATCGGCGCGTAGCCTGAAGCGTCTGTCCCCGCCTGTTCTCAAATAGTCGTTTTGATCGCTCATAATCTTATTCCTTTGGCTTAGAGCGGTTTAATCAAGCGGCGCATAGCCGTGTGCCTGTGCCCAAACAAACCAGTTATCAACAACGGTGCCCGTCAACAGAATTCCAATTCCCCCCGTGAGGGTTGTGAGTACAGCAAACCACCATGCCCAACGGTGAATCCCTTCCATGGTGGCATTGAAACCCATGGTCCACCGCCAGAACAAGGCAGCGCGCTCAGATGCTGTACCACGGTCCACAATCTGTTCGATCTCACGTTCACCACCATACCGGCTAACAGCCAGAATAGTTGCACCATGCATCGCGAATAACAGTGCAGATCCATAAAGAAAGGCAATCGAAAGTGCATGAAACGGATTGTAAAATAAATTACCATAGGTCAACGAAAACAGATTGGTCCAGTCGAGGTGCGAGAAAACACCGTAAGGCACTGCTTCTGACCATGATCCCATCAGGATTGGGCGAAATAGCCCCAGTACTAGAAAGAGCCAGATCGCGCTGGCGAAAGCCCAGCTGACATGTTTTCCCATGCCCAACTCTTCAGCCCTAAGGTAGGTCCTAACCCACCACGATAGGACTGAGACCAGCAAGAAAAAAGATGAAATGAGCCACCATCCTCCATCGTTTAACGGAGCAAAGCCAAGGCCATATTCCTCGGCAGGAGGCTCAAGAGAGAGCCAGAACAACTCGCGCAAAAAAAGAGCTGGTGAATAGTCAACCTGCATCCAAAAGTTCATGCCAACGATGAGAAACCAGATTAAACCAGTTGCAATAGAAACCACACCGAACGCCCCCAGATGGATGGGACCAAGTTGTGCATTGCCAAACAAACCCAGAAGGCTAGAGAACGTCGCTGATTTTGTACGTTCCCGCGCCAATGATCCAGTTGGAGTCAAACCCATTTCAGGGGGTCCTTGAACCTGAACTTGTGTAAAGATATTTTGATATTCAGCCATGTCCTTACCTCCTCCTAAAGGTCAGCCCACCAGGGTAAATTTGCGTACCAGTCCCACCAGCTTGACCAACTGTCAAACCAGATTGTCCCAGATATAACTATACAGATAGCGCTCCAAATCACGGCATTTAGTGCCAAAAACAAGCCTAAACGGTGGATACCTAACGGACCTATCGAATAACCTATAAGATCACGGAAATAAGTATCTTCGTGATCGGGTGTGGTCATCGTCTTACCGTTGCCCGGATTTACCGCTGACAACACAAGAGACCCGTGAAGTGCTAACGCAAAGCAGGTTGTAAAGAAAAACGTGATAGCCACCATGTGCGCAGGATTGTAATGGAAGTTGCCATAAGAGTAACCCACATTATTCACCCAATCGAGGTGGCTAAAAATTCCATATGGAAATCCGTGTCCCCATGCACCCAGCAAAATAGGGCGAATAATAACCAAAGTGACATAAGCTAAAATTGCGATGCCAAATGCAAAGGGGACATGATACCCCATCCCCAGTTTACGGGATATCTCGACCTCCCTCATCATCCAGCTGAGAAACGCAAATGTTGCGCAGATGGTGATGGCTTGCCAAAGACCTCCCTCAGCCAATGGAGCAACGCCCAATCCAACCTCCAGTGCCGGAGGATTTATCGAAATCAGCCACGGATTCCATGTATCACCGAGAGCTGCCCCGTAAAATATTAGAATAGTCCCAAGTGCTGCAAAAAATAGCGTCGTGACACCAAAGAAACCAACATAGAAGGGACCCACCCAGAAATCGAACAGGTCACCACCCAACAAGGTCCCTCCCTGGACCCGGTACTTCCTTTCGAAGCTGAGCATTGCCATCTTCTATCTCCCTATCAAACGGTCACCCTTCAACGGCCACCGCGTTAATAAATAATGCCTAGGTTGCTGCGGGCGAAATCATTTTCAGGCCTCGCCCACAGCGGCTTTAAGTAAGCTGGATTATTCAGCTGCGACAGCCGCGTCACCAAAAGCGCGGTTGAACCAGTTGGTTTCTGGATTGCTGAGCAGAACGAGATGTATCATCACTGCCAACAGGAACAGAAACACACCCTGTGCCACGAAGACGCGGCGGGGATCAAAAATCAGCCAGATTTTGTAGAACTGTGCCATGTGTTTGGTCTCCTTACCAAGCAAACCAAGGAAGTTTGATGTACGTCAGCACGTGAGCGACGATTGCAATAGTCGTGAAGATCGCAAACCCACTCATGTAGACCGAGTGCAACTCTTGAGCTTGCTCGTCTGTGAGACCTGTGAAGCTCAGGTCAGTTTTATCAGCCATGGTTTTCTCCTGAAAATATGTACCGACGCCGCAAAACCCCTGCGGCCGGGTAAGACAAGGGCTCATCCCCTGCCGTGTGCCACTTCTCCCAGATTGGGCGACAGCGGATCTTTGGTCCTGTTTTCTAGGGCTTTAATATGCCCAGAATATCCGTGGTGTAACAGACTGTGCCTCGCTCCAAGCGCGGCGGACTGGACCGATGTTCAATCTGTCAGTGGTTGTTACTAGCGCGTAAACCCACTGCAATATGCATATCGGCAATGCAGCTAAAAAAATAAGTGCAAAATAAAATGAATACTCAGTACGGGACCTGCGCTGGTGCTTTCGCCCAAATGACATGTGTTTGGAATGTTGTCTTGAAACAGTCATTTAATTACTCCTCTTTCTGATTGAAGACTTTCCACAATTTCCACAAAAACCCGTTCGGCACCTTGTTCGAGGGCGCGCTTTTCAGCAACATCTCTCAGTGTCTTAGCAGCAGAAATACGTGTTATGACTGGATGACTTTCGACGATCTCATCCAGTCGGTTCTGCGCATCTATGTCCCACGGAAAGTCACGGCGCAGCGCAGTTGGCGTGGCTGGCGTCTTGTCCATTTCAGTGCCCAACGGCAAAATATGAAACAAGGCGTCAAACAAACTGTTACATACTTCCTGCAACAGATAGGTGGCCCCTGCATAACCCATAAAGGGAGTTCCAATGGCGCGCCGGATAGCCGCGCCGGGGAACGAGGCAGGAATGAACGAGGGTGCAGGGCCAAAGCCCGCTTTTAACTCAGCCAGATACATTTTTTCGTTTATGGATCCCAAAACAATCAGAGGCCGTTTTGCATGCAGTTGTGCGCGCACAACATCATTGTCAGTTTTTTTGCCACGCACACGCGATATTGCAAAATCACAGGGCAACCCCAAATCATCTTCTAGATACTTGCGTAAGCCGCGTGCATAAGTCTCGTTTGCGACAATCGCAAAAGATGCAGTGGCAAAGAAATCCTGTGTGACAGAGCGCCACAAATCCCAGACCGGCTTTATCGTAGAGTGTTTCTCTTGTGAAATGAATGGTTCTGGGTCCAGCCCCAGCATCTCACCCAAAGTGCGCAGAAACTTTGTAGTGCTATCGATGCCAATGGGTGCTTGTAAATAGGGTTTTCCCAGCAACTCGCACAAGCCGCGACCGAATTCGCGGTACATACAAATGTTCACATCCGCGTTCACCAGATTGCGCATTTCAGCGACATGGCTCCCCAGCGGCATAACCATATTTACGTCCGCACCAATGCCTTCGACAAGTCGGCGGATCTCATGTAGGTCTGATGGCATGTTAAAAGTTCCGTACATCGGCCCAAGGATGTTGACGCGGGGGGCAGCACCCTCCTCGCGCTTTTTCTCAGGCGGCATGCGGCCTTTGGTCATTCCGAATTCGGTGAAGATCCAAGCCATTGCACGGTCAGCAGATTCCCACTGATCTTCGTCGATTGTGCGCGGTAAAAAACGCTGGATATTGGTGCCATGCGGAGTAACCCCACCCCCGATCATCTCGGAGATTGAACCCGTTACAACAACTGCAGGTAATGCAGCGTCCAGAAAACTCCAAGCGCGCTTCATGGATTCCTCGGTACCGGCGCCCATTTCAGCTTCTCCCAAACCCGTCACAACGATGGGTAATTCATGAGGCGGCAGCGCATCAGTATAGTGTAGAACAGATGTCACGGGCAGATTTTCACATCCCACTGGACCATCGATCACGCACTGCAAGCCCTTAACCGAGCAAAAGGCA
>NZ_JAQWYD010000059.1:0-17668 GCF_029254145.1 Lentibacter sp. | reverse complement strand
GCCTCCCGGTGCGCGTATGCGTGTTGCTTTGACGGGTCTTTCGCTCGCCGAGCAGTTCCGCGACGACTCTGGCTCAGACGTTCTGTTCTTTGTCGACAACATCTTCCGCTTCACGCAAGCGGGCTCGGAGGTTTCGGCTCTCTTGGGTCGTATTCCTTCAGCGGTTGGCTACCAGCCGACACTGGCGACGGACATGGGCCAGATGCAAGAGCGCATCTCATCCACCAAAAACGGTTCGATTACATCGGTTCAGGCCGTTTACGTTCCTGCGGATGACTTGACCGACCCTGCACCTGCGACATCCTTTGCTCACCTTGACGCGACAACGGTTCTTGACCGTGCGATCTCTGAAAAAGGCATCTACCCAGCGGTTGACCCACTTGGTTCAACATCACGCCTGCTTGATCCACAGATCATTGGTGAAGAGCACTATAATGTGGCTATGGCTGTTCAGCAGATCCTTCAGCGCTACAAATCCCTGCAAGACATCATCGCGATTCTCGGCATGGACGAACTGAGCGAAGAAGACAAAATGACAGTGGCCCGCGCCCGTAAGATCGAGCGTTTCCTCAGCCAGCCATTCGACGTTGCCAAAGTCTTCACAGGCTCTGACGGTGTTCAGGTTCAGCTCGAAGAGACAATCGCATCGTTTAAAGCTGTTGTGGCTGGTGAATACGATCACCTTCCAGAAGGCGCCTTCTACATGGTTGGTGGCATCTCTGACGTGATCGCAAAAGCCGAGAAAATGGCAGCTGACGCTGCTTAAAGGAGGCATCAATGGCCGAGACAATGCAATTTGATCTGGTAAGCCCCGAGCGCAATCTTGCTTCTATGCAGGTGGCCTCGGTCCAGATCCCCGGTGCAGACGGGCAAATGACGGCAATGCCGAACCACGCGCCTGTGATCACCACGCTGCGTCCAGGTGTTCTGGCCGTGAGTGGCCCCGAAGGCGATGTGTCCTTCGCGGTCACAGGCGGCTTTGCCGAGATCAACCCAGAGGGGCTTTCTGTGCTTGCAGAGAAAGCTATTCCTTTGGCGGACGCCTCGGCGGCTGATCTGGAACCAATCGTTGCGGCTGCGAAAGCAGCCGCGGCCTCAGCGGCTCCTGAAAACCGCGATATGGCTGAGCTTCTGCTTGCAGACCTTGAAGAGCTTATGCAAAACATCGTCTGATATTGTGCAGTGCACGCAAAAAGTGATATGCCTCAGCCTGTAATGGTTGGGGCATTTTTTATGCCTGTGGATTTTCAGTGCCAGATTTGATGTATCAGGAGCAGGCAGGCAGACGATGAAGAAACTGGGCGGCGCAATCGGAATTGCGCAGGGAAATGACGTAATTTTTGAGCATTTTCAAGACGGTGGCGAAATGTGGACGGGTAAGGGCAACCGCGAGATTGTAAAACCTGTGATATTTCGCGAAGCCTTTAGCGCTCCACCTAATGTACATTGTTCCCTAACGCTTTGGGACGTGGACAGCGACACCAACGTGCGCGCCGACATTGAAGCTGAAAACATCACCGATACAGGATTTGACCTCGTGTTTCGCACGTGGGGCGACACAAAGATTGCGCGTATTCGGGCGGGATGGATGGCCATCGGGCCTGTCTCAAACGACGACGACTGGGAGCTCTACTGAGCCAAGCAGGGCAGGCGGGCCGTAGCCCGCCAGCGCGCTAAGTTAGAACATGCCTTCGTAGATCGGCTCAAGCATATCTGTATCAAAAAGAGAACTCACAGAGGTTCCGTTCCAGATGTTGAGGATCGCTTGGGCAAACATTGGCGCTGTGGGCACAACGCGGATGTTTGGGGTCTTCTTGACAGCGTCTGTCGCGGCGATGGTATCGGTGATCACCAGTGATTTCATGACAGAATTGGTGATCCGCTCGCAGGCGGGGCCCGATAGGACACCATGTGTGATATAAGCGTGGACTTCCGAGGCGCCGTTTTCCATGAGGACTTCGGCGGCTTTGCAAAGCGTACCAGCTGTATCAACCATATCGTCGACGATAAAACATTTCTTGCCTGTCACATCACCGATAACTGTCATTTCGGCCACTTCGCCCGCTTTTTCGCGGCGTTTGTCGACGATCGAGAGAGGGGCGTTGATCCGCTTGGCCAGCTCACGTGCGCGTGCGACGCCGCCAACATCGGGTGAGACCACCATGATGTCGTCCAGATTGTCTTTGAACTGATGCTTGATATCGAGCGCGAAAATCGGAGAGGCGTAGAGGTTGTCTACGGGGATATCAAAGAAGCCCTGAATTTGAGCCGCGTGCAGGTCCATTGTCAGGACACGTTCAATACCAGTGCCAACGAGCATGTTTGCGACGAGCTTGGCTGAAATCGGGGTGCGCGCTTTAGAACGACGGTCCTGGCGAGCATAGCCGAAATAGGGGATCACGGCTGTGATGCGTTGTGCTGAAGAGCGGCGCAGAGCGTCGGCCATGATCAACAATTCCATAAGATTGTCGTTGGCGGGATTTGAGGTGCTCTGGATAATGAACATGTCTTCGCCGCGCACGTTGTCATAGACTTCGACGAAAATTTCTCCGTCGTTGAACCGCTCTACGCGTGCTTCGACAAGCCCTTGGCTCACGCCACGATGCAACGACATGCGCCGTGCAATGGCAGAGGACAAAGGCATGTTTGAATTGCCTGTGATGAGTTTTGGTTCTTTGGTGAGTGACATGTGGCGCGGCCTCTGGGCTTTGGGAATTCATGACAGAATCGTGACGTTGACACCGCTTAACATCTAACTCATGTCTGGCAAAGGTTGCACTTGGCCGCAAGGCTGCAAGCGCACAGAAATACGAAAGGCAACACGATGGCAACTATGAACTACTATTTTACCACGCTGAGCCCTTGGGCCTATCTCTCTGGCCTGCGTGCTGAAGAGATTGCTGCGAAGCATGGTCTGACTGTTGTGTATAAACCGCTTGATATTATGGCACTTTTTTCGCGTACGGGGGGCACAGCACCAGCTGATAGACACCCAGCACGGATGGATTATCGCAATCAGGAGCTGCGCCGTCAGGTCAAAAAAGCGGGTCTGCCGATGACTTTACCTAAGCCAGCGTTCTGGCCGACGAACCCAGCCCCTTCAAGCTATGCGATCATTGCAGCGCAAGAAGCAGGTGGTGGTGATCTTGGGAAACTGACCCATTCAATTCTGCGCGCCTGCTGGGCCGAAGAGAAAGACATCGGTGATGAAAGCGTCGTCCAAGACTGCCTTGAAGCGGCAGGGTTTGAGCGCGGTTTGACGACAAGCGGCATGCTCCTTGGTGCAGAAACTTATGCCCGCAACTTGGAAGAGGCTGTTGAAAAGGGCGTCTTTGGCGCGCCATTTTATGTGTTGGATGACGGTGAGAAGTTCTGGGGCCAAGACCGCCTCGCCGATATGGACGCCTACCTCGCAGGGGATCTGTGAGCTTGGAAACACGCGCGGGGTACCCTGTCTTCGCACGCGACTTGGGCCATGGCGCGCGAACAGGGCTGATGTTGCATTGCTCGTTGGCGCATAGCGGCGCATGGCGGGGGCTGGCAAAGGCTTTTGAGGCAGAGTTCACCTTTGCGGCGCCTGACTTTCTGAGCCATGGGCGCAGTGCTTTCTGGGATGGGCAGGGGAGCTATCACGACGCCTGCACCGAGGTGGCGAAGAGCTTTCTTGGCGATGAGCCTGTTGATATAATAGGGCATTCCTTCGGGGCGACGGTTGCCCTGCGGCTGGCTCTCGAGGCTCCTGCGCTTGTCCGCAGTCTTGTGTTGATCGAGCCTGTTTTTTTTGCGGTCGCATTGGAGGATGATCCTGAGTTTGTCAGCGGTGTGGAGGCTTTTAGAACGCTTTTGGCAGAGGAAGGACGCTATACCGCAACCAGAGAATTTCTCGGCGAATGGGGCGGCGGTTTGCCTTGGGATATGATGCCTAAAGACACCCAAGACGATATGGCCTCGCGCATTGAAGTGATCCCTGATGCGGCGCCAGCTTTGTATGGCGATACGGCCGGCATGCTTGTGGAAGGGCGTTTGCAGTCGCTCCAAATGCCTGTTCTTTTGGTTCGGGGTGATACCTCGCCCAATGTGATTAAGACTATCAACGCGGGGCTTGCGCGGCGCATTCCTGGGGCGCAATCAGCGGTGATCGCAGGGGCGGGGCATATGGCGCCGATATCTCATGCGAAAGATTGTGCCGGCGAGATGCGCCGTTTTTGGGCGCTGTCCTAGCCGAGAGATGCAAGCAACGCTTTGCTTGGCACGCCTGTAACGGGAAGCCCGCGGGATTGCTCGTAGGCGCGGATCGCGGCGCGGCCTTTTTCGCCGATGACACCGTCTGGATTACCCGCGGCAAAGCCACGGTCATTGAGGCGTTGTTGTAGCGCTTGCCGTTCGCGGGTGCTCATTCCCCACGGGTTCTTGGGAAAGCCCGAACGGATTTTGCCACGCCCTGCAAGGCGATCAGACAGATGCCCCACGCCGATGGCGTAGCTGTCGGCGTAGTTGTATTTTTTGATCACGTGGAAGTTGTTGTAGACCATGAAGACTGGGCCTTCTGGGCCCGCTGGCAGGATCAGTGCGCCATTGCCGTGATCGGCGAGCTTTGCGCTGCTTGCTGTTGTGACGCCAAGGCGTTGCCAGTCACGTGTCTTGCGCGGAAAGATCCGACCAGTGAGGGCGAGATCAAACCCGTGTGGAAGCGTGACTTCTACAGCCCAAGGCTGCCCCTTGCGCCAGCCCTCGGCTTTGAGCAGCTGGGCGGTGGAGGCCAATGCATCCGTCGGATCATCGCCCCAGATGTTAGCATGACCTGTGCCGTCGAAATCTTGGGCATGGCGTTGGTAGGTCGAAGGCATGAACTGGGTATGGCCCATCGCCCCAGCGAAGCTACCGCGCATTTCGGCGGGCTTGGCATGGCCCGCCTCAACGATCTGAAGCGCTGCGAGTAGCTCGGCCTCGAAGAGTTCTCGCCGGCGACCCTCAAAGGCAAGAGTTGAAAGCGTGGAGAAGACAGGCAAGTTGCCGCGAAAGCCGCCATAGGCGCTCTCCATGCCCCAGATCGCTGTGAGCACTTCTTTCTCGACGCCGTAGGTGCGTTCAATCTTGGAGAGCGTGTTCTTGTATTTTTTGAGCGCCTTCTGCCCGCCTGAGAGACGTGCCCCAGAGGCGGCGGAAGCGAGGTAATCTTGTAAGGGCTTAGCCACTTCGGCTTGACGGGAATCGTTCGCGACGACTTTTGGAAGAAACTCTGCACCTTTTAGGCTTGCCTCCAGAGTGCGTTCGGAAGAACCGAGACGCGTGGCCTTTCGGCGGAATTTTTTGAGCCATGTTTCAAAGCCTGTGCGCGCGACTGCAGGGGAACCAGCGAAGGCAAGAGATGTAATGATAACGGCGCGGCGGGTGAGAGACATTGTTGCGTTCCTTAAAAGGGGGCAGCGGACCTAGTCTTTGGCGGCAATAAGGGCCTTCAGAATGCTTTTGGCACTGTCGGACGCCCAGTCTGCATCGCCTAGAAGGCGGGCGACTTCGGTCCCGTCGCGTGCAATGAGAACTGTGGCGGGGAGGCCGAGGACGCCCATTTCGCGCGCCACCGCAGAATTGGCATCTGTGTGCAGAGGTAAGTTGCTGATACCAATCTCGGCAAAGAAGCGCGCCATGGCCGCGGCGTCATTCTTGCCCGTTGCGATTGTGATGACTTCGAAATCACTGCCGCCTAGTTCGGTCTGAAGCTCCGAGAGCATGGGCATTTCTTTGCGACAAGGGGCGCACCAAGTGGCCCAGAAGTTCAGCAGAACGACTTTGCCTTTATGCGCGGCAAGTGTCGCTGTGTCTCCCGTCGCTGTTGCGTAGGGCGCGGTGGCCACGGCTTGGGGGCCTGGATGCACCACCAGTTTTTTCATGTCGCCTGTTTTAAGCGATTGGACCGTTGTTCGGGTGGCCTGACTAATGCCGCCTGTTACAGCATTTGTGGGTGCAAACGCGAAAAGCGCAGCGATGATTGCGATTGCGGCGAGGGCGGTATAAACCAGCTTGGAGCGAGACATTTTCATCCTTTCGAAGGCGTAATACCAATGAGCAACGATACCTCGAACCAAATGTGGGGCGGCCGTTTTTCGGCTGGCGTAGACGCGATTATGGAGGCGATCAATGCCTCGATCGGGTTTGACCAGCGGATGGCGGCCGAGGACATTGCTGGCTCTCGGGCCCATGCTGCAATGTTGGCGGCCACGGGCATCGTCAGTGATAGCGATGTGGAGGCGATGAGGGAAGGGCTGCTCACGGTCTTGTCAGAGATTGAGGCCGGAACGTTTGAGTTTTCTACTCAGCTTGAGGACATTCACATGAATGTTGAGAGCCGTCTCAAGGCGCTGATTGGTGAGCCTGCGGGGCGTTTGCACACTGGGCGCTCGCGCAACGACCAAGTGGCGACCGACTTCAAGCTTTGGGTGCGTGGGCAGATGGACGCTGCTATCGCAGGCATCCGCGCGCTCCAACTCGCTTTTTTAGGACAGGCTGAGGCGGGCGCCGACTGGGTTATGCCTGGGTTTACGCATTTGCAAACGGCCCAACCCGTGACTTGGGGGCATCATATGATGGCTTATGTCGAGATGCTGGGGCGCGATGCCTCGCGCTTTGAAGACGCGCGCCGCCGTATGAACGAGAGCCCCTTGGGTGCTGCGGCGCTGGCGGGCACGTCCTTTCCGATTGATCGCGAGATGACAGCGCGTGAGCTTGGCTTTGATCGGCCTGCATCGAATTCGCTCGATGCGGTGAGCGATCGTGACTTTGCGCTGGAGTTTTTGAGCTGCGCGAGTATCTGCGCAATGCACCTTAGCCGCTTTGCCGAAGAGCTTGTGATCTGGTCTTCCGCGCAGTTTCGCTTTGTGCAGCTGTCTGACAGCTTCTCGACGGGTTCCAGCATTATGCCACAGAAGAAGAACCCTGACGCTGCGGAGCTTATCCGCGCCAAGATTGGTCGTATTTTCGGGGCCAATGTAGCGCTGATGATGGTGATGAAGGGGCTGCCGCTCGCCTATTCAAAGGACATGCAAGAAGACAAGGAGCAAGTCTTTGATGCAGCCGACAACCTGATGCTGGCTCTGGCCGCTATGGAGGGCATGGTCCGTGATATGTCGGTCAACCGCGAGAGCCTTGCAGGAGCCGCAGGCAGCGGTTTTTCAACGGCGACGGACCTTGCAGACTGGTGTGTACGGGTGCTGAACATGCCGTTTCGCGATGCGCATCATGTCACGGGGAGCCTTGTCGCTATGGCTGAGGCCAAGGGCTGTGACTTGCCAGATCTTTCGCTGGAAGAGATGCAGAGCGTCAATGCAGCGATCACCGAAGATGTCTTCAGCGTGCTGACGGTGGAGGCCTCTGTCGCTTCGCGCACAAGCTATGGCGGCACAGCGCCTTCTGAAGTGCGCAAACAAGTGGCGCGCTGGAAAGACGCGCTCGCATGAGCCGCCTCTGGCTTGTGCTCGCTCTTTGGGGGACGGTGCATCCGATGTATTACTTCCTGTCCTACATGCGGGCAGAAGACGTTGGCCTCACGGGGCTATCACAAGCTTGGTATGTGAATGCGTCGACCACAGGGCTGACTTGGGATCTCATCATCGCTGCGCTGAGCCTCACGATCTGGGTGATCTATGAGGCCCTGCAAAAGCGTGACTGGTTGAGGCTTGCCGCGATTCCTGCCACGTTTTGCATAGGAGTGAGCTGCGGCTTGCCACTCTATCTTTATTTGCGTGGGCGTAAGCAATAAGATCACCTCGAGTTCAGATGGAGGTGTGCTATGGTTCGGTTTTTTAGTTTGGGTTTGAGCCTTATGGTCTTGGTGGGTTGTGGCGCGGACGGTGAACCTTTGCAGCCCTCGGCGGCTCCGAGCGAGTCGACCTCTCCAAGTGGTGTAAACGTGTCAGGCTATGCGACTGTTGGGGTTATCTACGAATAATTGGCATTCCTTGGCGGAATTCCGCTAGGGTCAGGAGAACCGATATGATCCGTTTCCTTATTGTTGGCATCAGTCTTTTGACGCTGCCAAGCTGTGGCGCAGACGGGACGCCGATGCGTCCCACGGCAAGCGGAACTGTGACAGTGACCCCGAGTGGGGTCCGCACGGGTGGCTCTGTGGGTGTGAGCAAAGGGCCCGTCAGTATCGGCATTAGCCTCTGAACAGGCTTGGCGCGCGGCCGCGTTTGCGCTAGAGCAGGCGCAATATAGCTTAGGGGCGCACAATGGACCATTTTCTTTACCATAACGGCGAACTTCATGCCGAGGATGTGCCGCTGAGCGCGATTGCAGCAGACGTTGGGACGCCGTTTTACTGCTATTCGACGGCAACATTGGAGCGGCACTTTCGTCTCTTTGATGAGGCGTTGGACGGCATGGAGCACCTTGTGTGCTATGCCATGAAAGCCGCGTCAAATCTGGCTGTCCTCAAGGTTCTGGCGGATTTGGGTGCTGGTATGGATGTTGTATCGGGCGGGGAATACGCACGCGCGAAGGCTGCGGGTGTTCCTGGTGACAAGATCGTGTTTTCAGGTGTTGGAAAAACGCGTGACGAAATGCGTATGGCGCTCACGGGGGGTATACGACAGTTCAATGTCGAGAGTGAGCCAGAGATGGAGCGGCTCAACGCGGTTGCGCTGGAGTTGGGTGTGAAGGCGCCGATCACGATCCGCGTCAATCCTGACGTGGATGCCAAGACACATGCCAAGATTGCCACGGGAAAGTCTGAAAACAAATTCGGCATTCCAATTGCAAAGGCGCGAGCGGTTTATGCTCATGCCGCCAGCCTTAAGGGACTTGAGATTGTTGGTATTGATGTGCACATCGGCTCGCAACTGACCGAGCTTGAGCCGTTTCGACTGGCTTATGAAAAGGTCAAGGAACTGACGCTTCTACTGCGCGAAGATGGCCACGAAATCCGCCGTCTGGATCTGGGCGGGGGCCTTGGTATTCCTTACGAGCGCTCAAATACTGCGCCGCCCTTGCCCACCGATTACGGCGCGATGGTGCGCGAGGTTCTAGGCGATCTGGGTTGCGAAATCGAGATCGAACCTGGGCGGCTGATTGCGGGTAACGCGGGTGTTTTGGTCAGCGATGTTGTCTATGTTAAGCAGGGTGAGGGGCGACAGTTTCTTATTCTGGACGCTGCGATGAATGACCTTATCCGCCCTGCGATGTATGATGCCTATCATGACATTGTCCCTGTGGTGGAGCCTGCGGTGGGGGTGGAGCCAGAGGTCTATGACATTGTTGGTCCCGTTTGTGAAAGTGGTGATACCTTTGCCAAGGGCCGCAGTATGACTGCGATGCGCGAAGGGGATCTTGTCGCCTTTCGCAGTGCGGGTGCTTATGGCGCGGTGATGGCCAGTGAGTATAATTCACGCCCTCTCATCCCTGAAGTTCTGGTGAAGGGTGATCAATTTGCTGTCATTCGTGCGCGTCCGAGCTTGGAAGACATGCTTTCGCGCGATAGCATACCTGCGTGGCTGCAACGCTGAAGTGTGAGACAGCCGCAAACCTGACGGAGGCGCGGCTTGCCAGAGCAAACTCAAAAGCCTGAGCGGAGTGATCTGAAAGATCAGGTCTTGCTCACCTACCTTGGCCTTTGGGCTGAGCGGCTTTGTGTTGGGTTCTGGCCTCTTTGGTCCGCTCTTATAGCTTTTTTGGCCTTTATATTCTTAGGGTTGCATGAGGTTTTACCGCTTGAGCTTGTCTGGGGCTTTTTCGTCTTTTCGGCTTTTGGTGCATGTTTTGGAGCGTGGTATGCGTGGCGTAGGTTTGCCCGCCCCAGTCGCGAAGAGGCACTAGAGCGCATCGACGCAAGTCTTGTAGGGCGGCCCATTCGTGCGGTGCGCGACAGGCAGGCGATTGGCGCAGGAGACGCAGCGTCTGAGGCGCTTTGGCGCGAGTATCAACGTCGTATGATGGAAAAAATTCGCGTGGCGCGCGCGATTCCGCCGACCATCCGCCTTGCAGCAGCAGATCCCTTTGGCCTGCGTTATGTCGCGCTTTTGGCGCTTTCGATTGGGCTGGTGTTTGGGTCTGTCTGGCGGCTGGGAACAGTTGGTGAGATTGCTGGCCCAAGTGCAGGTGCTGCCAATGCCGCGATGGGGCCAAGTTGGGAAGGCTGGATAGAACCGCCTCTCTACACAGGGTTGCCGTCAATCTACCTCAATGATGCAGCAGGCGACGTGCTTGAGGTGCCCAAAGGCAGCGAAGTGACCTTGCGCCTTTACGGAGCGGCGGGGGCGATCACGGTAAACGAAACCGTTTCAGCACAGCTTGGCGCAGTCACTTCAGTTGCAGCGCCAGAGCAAAGCTTCGAGATTTTGCAGGATGGGAGCCTCGAGATTTCGGGCACTGGCGATCGCTGGTGGGATATTGTTGCACGCCCAGATGCTGCGCCGTTTGTGGAGTTCACTGGGCCTGCAGAGACGGCTGCGGGGGGTGTCTTTTCAATGCCGTTTGAGGCAATGGACGACTACGGTATTGAGCGTGGTGAAGCTGTGATTTCGCTTGATATGGCGCTGGTTGACCGCCGCTATGGGCTTGCGCTCGAGCCTGAGAGCAATGAAGCGCTGCGAGTTGTGCTGCCTTTGCCAGTGACTGGGGCACGCGATGACTTTGAAGAGACGGTGATGGAGGATTTCTCGCGGCATCTCTGGGCCAACCTGCCTGTGACAATCACATTGACGGCTTTGGACGAGGCTGGCCAGATGGGTATGAGTGATCCTGTCGAGATCAATCTTGTGGCACGCAAATTCTTCAATCCTTTGGCGGCTGCCGTGGTTGAGCTGCGCCGTGATCTGCTCTGGAACCGTGAAAATGCGCCGCGCATTGCCCAGCTTTTGCGAGCGATTTCCCATGAGCCGGATACTCTTTTCAAACGTGAGACCGATTATCTGCGTTTGCGCACGATTTTGCGGCGGATGGAGACCAAAGTCGCATATGGCGGATTGGATGATGAGACGGTTGCGGAGCTGTCTGAGGCACTTTGGGATTTGGCGCTCAATCTGGAAGACGGCAATCTCTCGGATGCACTTGAGCGGATGCGTGAAGCACAAGATAAGCTTGCTGAAGCGCTGCGCAACGGGGCCTCTGAGGAAGAAATCGCAGAGCTGATGCAGGAGCTGCGCGAAGCGACAAACGAATACATGCAGCAACTCGCCCAACAACAGCAGCAGCAAGAGCAGCAAGATGGTGAACAGGGAGAGCAGGGCGAAAGCATGCAGCTCTCCCAGCAAGACCTGCAAGATATGATGGATCGTATTCAGGAGCTCATGGAGCAAGGCCGCATGGCTGAGGCCGAGCAGGCGTTGCGCGAGTTTCAAGAGATGATGGAAAACATGCGGGTGACCCAGAGCCAGTCTGGGCAAGGCGAAGGGCAAGAGGCGATGGAAGGACTGGCAGAGACACTGCGCGAGCAGCAGGGCCTCTCGGATCAGGCCTTCCGTGACCTTCAAGAGCAGTTCAATCCCAATGCCCGAGCAGGTGAGAGTGGCCAGAATGAAGGCCGCAACGGTGGCCAGGGCCGTGGTGAGCAACACGAGGGTCAAGGCGAAGGCGAAGGCCGCGCAGAACAGGGTCAAAATGGCTCGGGCGAGCAAGAGGGCGAGGGCCAAGGTGGCGCCCAAGAAGGCCAGGCACAGGAGCAATCTCTGGCCGAGCGCCAGCAAGCGCTGAGAGATGAGCTGTCCCGCCAAGCCCGAGGTCTGCCGCAAATGGGCGGCGAGGCGGGCGAAGCCGCACGAGACGCACTTGAAGGGGCTGGGCGCGCTATGGAGCAGGCAGAAGACGCGTTGCGCCAGAATGATCTGGCCGAGGCTATCGACCGTCAGGCCGAAGCGATGGAGCGCTTGCGTGAAGGGATGGACAATCTTGGCGAGGCAATGGCGCAAGCCAATGAAGGCCAAGAGGGACAAGACGGGCAAAATGCCGAAACCGCTGGCCGCCAAAGCAGTGACCCCTTGGGGCGCAACCGCCGTGGCTTTTCAGGCGCCGAGGAAAGCATGGTCGGAGATGAAGACGTTTACCGCCGTGCCCGCGAGCTTCTTGACGAAATCCGCCGCCGTAGCGGCGAGGCGGGCCGCTCGGAGACAGAACGCAGCTATCTTGAGCGGCTGCTCGATCGCTTTTAAGTAAAAGGCTTACTCGCTCGGAGCTGTCCCTTCAGGCGCGGCGCTTTCGGAGGCCATGCCATCAAGCATTTCCATGAGGTGACGCATCTGACCATCCAGCCAGAGGCGTGCAGCATTGACGGCGTCTACATAGGCGTCAAGGGCCGGCGCAACTGGAGGCAAGGCCTCGGCCAGTTGAGGGGCAAAAACATAGAGCGCAATCAGGACGACAGCGAGCAGGATCACAACAAGAAATCCAAGCCCAAAGCCGCTTTTTTGCTGGGTGGCTTCGCGAGAAGCCGCTACTTCTGTCGCGGTTTTGCGACGCTCACTGTCTTTGCGCAGGGTTGAATTGATTTCGTCGATATCAGGCAGAACGCCCCGCCGCGAGCCGTTTGCAGCCCTGGCGGCTGCGGCTTTGGCTTCGCTTGGATCTTCACCGCGCATTCGCGCCATCCGGTCGCCGGCTTCGCGCTGGCGGCGAGAGATTTCATCATCTGGTTCCCCGATGCCCAGCTCTGGCTGTTCTTCGAGCGTACCTGCCTCGCGAGCGCGCGCTGCGGCCTCTCGGGCAGCTTCTTCGCGCAGAACATCACTGACCGAGGGATCAAGCTCGCGCCGAGGCGCTGGCTGTACTGGCGGTGTGCTACGCTCGGGTTCTGTCGCACTAGGGGGCTCTGGTGTGGGCTCTGGCTCGGGCTCTGGCGGGTTTGATACCTCAGGCGCCACGCGGGCTTCGCCCAGCTCTTCGGCCAATCCATCGTCATTTGTAGGGTGGTTCTGGAACCATGTTTCGCCACAGTTTGAGCATTGCACATCCCGCCCGTCCTGCGGGATCACTTCATCGGGCACTTCATATTGTGCGCCGCAATTTGGGCATACAAGCCTCATTCCGCCCCCTTACTATCCCCAAACGAAAGACTAACATATTCACCCACCATAGGGGTTAAGCTTTTGCACGAAAAGGCCAAACACGCAAACGCGCAACGCGATTGCAACTTTCTCTGCTCTGGGGCATGGTCTGGCGCGTGCGCGCACAAGGGAAGGGCGAACCTGTGATAGAGTTAACAGATGTGGCCTATAGCTACGGCGACGGCGAGCTTTTGGGCGATATGACCATGAGTTTACCGACGGGGTCTTTCTACTTCCTGACGGGTCCGTCTGGCGCAGGAAAAACCACGCTTCTTAAGCTTTGTTATGGTGAGCTCTTGCCCACTGCAGGGCATTTGCGCCTGTTTGATCAAGACGTTCGCAGCCTTGACCGTGACGGGATCGCGGAGATGCGCCGCCGTATTGGTGTCGTACATCAGGATTGCCAGTTTCTTGATCACCTTTCGATTGCTGACAACATTGCTCTGCCGCTCACCGTTGCAGGGCACAGTCTGGCGGGCGAGCAGCAGAACCTTGCAGAGCTAATGAATTGGGTGGGTCTGCGCGACCGCGCTGATGCGCTTCCTCTTGAGCTGTCGGGCGGTGAGCGGCAGAGAGCGGCGTTGGCGCGAGCGGTGATTATGTCGCCCGATGTGATCTTGGCTGACGAGCCTACGGGGAATATTGACTGGGAAATGTCACAACGCCTGTTGCAGCTTCTTGTCGAGCTGAACCGAATGGGAAAAACCGTTGTTATTGCAACCCACGACATGAGCCTCATACGTGCTGCAAAAACCCAGGTTCAGTCGCGGGTGTTGCGGATTGCGGGACGGCGGATTCAGCAGGCGGGGGCAGATCTCTGATGCGAAACGTAATCAATATCAATAAAATAACCGACTTTATTATTGGTGATGCACAGGCCGAGCGGGCCGTGCCGCCGACAGGGTTTACCGCACGGATAACGCTGTTTGCGGCGGCCGTCATGGCCTTTCTTGCCGTGTTCGCACTGGCGCTTTCTGTTTCTGCGGGGCGCCTTTCAGAGCGCTGGGCAAGTGAGCTGGCGCAATCAGCCACGGTGCGCATTTCTGCTCCGCAAGGCCAGATGCAGGCTTCGACTGAAGCCGCGCTTGAGGTTCTTCAAACCACGCCCGGTGTGGCCAGTGCACGGCTGTTGAGCGATGCGGAGCAGCGTAAGCTCTTGGAGCCATGGTTTGGGCCTGACATGCCGCTTGAGGCTTTGCCTATTCCACAGCTGATTGAAATTATTGAGAGCTCAGAGGGCCTTGACGCCGAGGCGCTCCGGCTACGCCTTCTGGGTGAAGTGCCTGGCGCTGTACTGGATGATCATGCACGCTGGCGCGCGCCTTTGGCGGCGGCGGCTGGGCGTCTGTCGTTTCTGGGGTGGTTCTCTATCATACTGATCTTTGCGGTCATGGGCGCGATGATCACGCTGGCGGCCAATGCGGCGCTGGCAGCAAACGCAAAGGTGATCACAGTGATGCGGCTTGTTGGCGCGAAAGACGGTTATATCGCAAGTGCCTTTGTGCGGCGCTTCACCTTGCGCTCTTTGACTGGTGCTGCACTGGGCATGGTGCTTGGCGTGGTTGCACTGCTGATTTTGCCGACGGGCGGCGGAGACGAGAGTATTTTGAGCGGCCTTGGTTTTAGAGGGGCAAGCTGGCTCTGGCCACTGGTGATACCGTTTCTGGCGGGGCTTGTGGCCTTTGGTGCAACTCAAGCGGCCGCACGCCGCACATTGAAGGAGCTGCGCTGATGTTGGCTTTACGCTGGGTTATTTCGCTGGTCTTTGTGGTTCAGAACGCTGTGATGATGCTGCTGGTCGGGATTGTCTTTCTGCCTTGGGCGCTGGTGAACTCAAAAGGTGCGCGGGCGGCGTGCAAATTCTATTGTATTTGGGTGCTCTGGACCGCGCGCTGGATGCTCAACCTACGTCACGAAATTCGCGGCACACCGCCGTCGGGTGAGATGTTGATTGCCGCCAAGCACCAGTCCTTCCTTGATATCATTATGATTTTCAATGCGAGCCCTGCTGCAAAATTCATCATGAAGCGCGAACTCCTCTGGACGCCAGTGATTGGCCTCTATGCCTATCGGATCGGGTGTGTGCCTGTGAACCGTGGCAAGCGTGGTAAGGCGATCAAGAAGATGCTCAATGATGTGAAGTCAGGGCTGACAGCGGCGGGCCAGCTGGTGATTTACAGTCAGGGCACGCGCGTCAAACCAGGCGAAAAGAAGCCCTATAAGGTTGGTACATTTGCGCTCTATGACCAGATGGAGCAGGTCTGTATGCCTGTCGCGACCAATGCGGGATTGTTCTGGCCTAAGGGCACGATCATGCGCAAACCAGGTCTGGCTGTTGTCACGTTTCTGGAACCGATCCCCGCGGGATTGGAGCAGGCCGAGTTTATGGAACGCCTTGAAGCAGAGGTTGAGGCCTGTTCGGATGCCTTGATGGCGGAAGGGGGTTTAGTGGCTGATTTTGTCAAAATATCAGCGAATTAGAGGCGCTTTACGGCGCGCCAGGAGTGGCTTCAATCCGCAAGGTGGCGCAGCAGATGACGCCGCTTTATCGCAAGTGGATACTCGCGTCGCGGTTTTGCATTGTCTCCACTGTCGGCCTTGAAGGGACAGACGGAAGCCCACGCGGGGACGATGGCCCTGTGGTTCAGGAGCTGGATGAGCACACGCTTTTGATGCCTGATTGGCGAGGCAACAACCGGATGGATACGCTGCGCAATATCGTGGCGGATGGGCGTATATCGCTCCTCTTTATGGTGGCCGGGTCCAATACTGTTGTGCGGGTGAATGGCGCGGCGAAGGTGAGCATAGAGCCAGAGCTTTGCGCGCGCTTTGAGGACAGGGGCGGCCTGCCACGTTCTGTGATCGTGATCAAAATAGGCGAGATTTATATGCAATGTGCGCGTGCGCCGATGCGTGCAGGTCTATGGAGCGCGGGTGATCAGAGTGCAGGTTTGCCAACCGCTGGCGAGATCCTTGCAGAGCAGACCGACGGCGAAGAAGGCGGCGCGACCTATGACGCTGATTGGGCCGCGCGCGCCGAAAAAACGATGTGGTGAGAGCGGGTTAGCCGAGGTGCTCTGTTACCATTTCATCAATCAGCTCTGAGACGAACGCTTCCGCGCGTGCGCTTGGCTGGCGCGCAGCGACGACCTCGGCCATCGGGTCAGGGGCTGTGATTTGGCTGCCAGACATCTCCTCCATGACAGCGTGGCCGCAGAAGGGGACATAGGCCTCCGAATAGCCACCTTCATGGGCCATCATGAGCTTTCCAGCGCAAAGCTCTTGGGCAGCTTTGACAACCCGGCGGGTCATCTGCCGGAAGGTTTCTGCTGTGCAAAGTTGATGACCCAAAGGGTCAAATGTGCCCGCATCGTAACCGCAGGCGATGATGATCACATCAGGCTTGAAGCGCGCGAGCGCAGGCAGGACGAGCTTGTCCATTGTCTCAAGATAGCTCGCATGGCCCGCGCCAGGCGGCAGGGGAATATTCATATTGTAACCAAGGCCAGCGCCACGGCCTTTGTCGGCTAAGTGGCCTGAATTAATGGGATAATTATTTTCTTCATGGACGGAAATGGTCAGGACATCGTCTCGATCATAGAAGATATGCTCGGTCCCGTTTCCGTGATGAACATCCCAGTCGATGACGGCGAAGCGCGTCGCAAGACCTTGAGCTTTGGCGGCTTCAATGGCGATGGCGAGGTTGGCCAGAAGGCAGAAGCCATTGGGCCAGTCAGGCAGGCAGTGGTGCCCTGGCGGGCGGGACAGGGCATAGGCATTTTTGAGCTTGCCCGAAAGCACATCACAAAGTGCGCTACGCGACAGGCCCGCAGATAGGGCAGCAATCTCATAACCGCCCTTGAGGAAGGGGGTGCGTAAGCCAAGCTCGCCACCGTTTGCTGCGGAAAGCTCTTGGAATTTATGAAGAAAACCGAGCGGATGAACGCGTGCCAACTCTTCTTCGGTGCAGGGGGGAGCGGTCTGCATCGCGAGTTCTGCAGAGAGGCCCGTTACGTCCATCAAGTTTTTGAAGCGGCGTTTTGTTTCGGGCGCTTCGGGGAGGCCGCCAGCAACAAGGGGTTGTACAAGCCCGCCAACAGGCAGGGTCAGCGCGTAATTCCCACCGCCATGCCAGAATGTTTTTTCGTCCCAATAAAAGCCTGTTTTGCGGTCTGTGTCCATCTGCCTGCCTCCTGCCAATTTCTCAGCTCATTAGGACGAGGACGGAACAAATTGGCAAGCGGCTAAAACTGTCGTGACGGGAGGTTAGGCTTTGAGGCTTAACAAACCTTAAACCAGCCGTCAGAGGTCTTTTTCGCGCACCAGAGAATAGACGCCTTCGGGCAGATCAAGGGCTGCGGCGAGGTCTTGAACCTGCGCCATGGAGAGGGTGATCTTTTCGGTTTTGTCTGTGCGCGGGTTGTATTGTTCCAGCGTGACACATTCACCAAATGCATTGATCACAATATCTTCGCCCAAGGGTGTAGATCCCTCATCGACAAGGGTTATGATCGTGCTGTCAAACTCGTGTTCTATTGAAAACATAAGCCCAGAATAGGCGGATGCGCGCCACTTGCAAGGGCTTCGCTTCGGCGGGGGTCACAGCGGCGTGAAGGGGCTGGCGTGAGAGGGGTCGG
>NZ_JAQWYD010000046.1:0-7568 GCF_029254145.1 Lentibacter sp. | reverse complement strand
GCCGCGCCGGCATCAAGGATCATCTCCTTGATCTTTCGGCTGGTGGTTCCGCGCACAACACTGTCATCGACAAGGATCACGCGTTTGCCCTGAATGAGCGCGCGATTGACGTTGAGCTTGAGGCGCACACCCATATTGCGGATGCTTTCGGTGGGTTCGATAAAAGTCCGGCCCATGTATTGATTGCGGATGATGCCCATCGCGTAGGGAATGCCGCTCTCTTGAGAAAAGCCAATGGCCGCAGGTGTCCCGGAATCAGGAACAGGGCAGACAAGATCGGCCTCCACGGGGGCTTCGCGGGCCAGCTCGACGCCGATCTGGCGGCGCGTTTCATAGACCGAGCGGCCACCAATGATGCTGTCAGGGCGTGAGAAGTAAACATGCTCAAAGATACAGAACCGCGGCTTTTGACGGCGGAACGGGAAGCTGCTCTCGACTTTTTCGCCTGTGATGACGACCATTTCGCCTGGTTCGATTTCACGCACATAGGTTGCGCCAATGATATCAAGAGCACAGGTTTCCGAGCTGAGAACCCAGCCCTCGCCGATTTGGCCTAGGACGAGTGGGCGCACACCGAGCGGATCGCGCACGCCGATGAGCTTGGTGCGGGTCATGGCGACGATGGAAAACGCGCCTTCGACGCGGCGCAGTGCGTCTTCCATCCGCTCGGGGATGTTGCGCTGCAAGCTGCGGGCCATGAGGTGAATGATGCACTCTGAGTCCGAGCTTGACTGGAAGATGCTGCCGCGTTCGATCAGCTCACGGCGCAGAGCGTCGGCGTTTGTGATGTTGCCGTTGTGCGCAATCGCGGCGCCACCCATGGAAAACTCCCCAAAGAAGGGCTGTACATCGCGGATGGCGGCGGCTTTGGAGCCTGCTGTGGAATAGCGCACATGGCCGATTGAGAGCGTGCCGGGCAATGTTTCCATCAGAGATTGTTTGGTGAAATTATCGCGCACATAGCCAAAGCGGCGCACGGAGTTGAAGTCGTGATCAGGGTGGTATGAAACGATCCCGCCAGCTTCTTGGCCACGGTGCTGAAGCGCATGAAGGCCAAGGGCGACAAAGTTTGCTGCGTCGGTCACGCCTGTCACACCGAACACCCCGCATTCTTCCTTGAGTTTATCGTCATCGAAGGGATGTGCGAAAAACGGTTTTGCATAAGACAGCGGTGATGATGAGTGAGGCACGGCGAGCAGCTCCGAATCCTGAGGTCAGATTTGCCCCCTACATAAGCCGCGCGTGCGCCTATGTCACCCAAGGATACGACAGTTTCGTGACTTCGACTGTTTTATTCGCCGCAGGTTGAAACAAGCTCTTCATACTGGAGCGTGATCCAGCCAAGCGCCTGCTCTGGATCGCGCTCCTCAATGGTGCCCGTCATCTTGCCAAAAACCCGCGCGGAACGACTGTCGTCGATTGCGGCGATGTCTTGGCTCGTAACCACAGTTTCGTAGACGAAAAATGCGATTGTAATGAGCAGGATGCCACGCGCCACGCCGAAGAGAAAGCCAAGCCCTTGATCCAGCCCGCCAAGAGCCGAGCGCTGGATGAGCGAGGAAAACAAAGGCGTAAAGAGCGCAGCTATGACGAGCACAACAGTGAAAATTGCGGCGGCGCCTGCGATCATCGAGAGCTCGCAGCTGTCAGAAATGAGTTCACCGACAACAGGCACTTCTTTGACCAGTGGCTGCACTTGCGGGGCAAATATAAAGGCGAGAACCGCGGCGAGTATCCAGCCCGCAATAGCGAGGCCTTCGCGCACAAGCCCGCGCGAATAGGCAAGCAGCGCGGAGACAACAATGATCAAGGCCACGACGCCGTCTACGATAGTAAAACCTTCCATGATCACTCTCTTTTCGTTCTTTGCTTACCCAGCGTGGCTTTAACCAGCGCCGAAAATATCGCCCACAAAGGCAGTTAGGTCGTCATAGCGTTTGGCCGTGAGGCCCGCCGTTGAGGGCGCTTTATCACCCTTTGGCATAATTGCAGTGGAAAAACCAAGTTTTTGCGCTTCTTTCAACCTATTTTCCGTCTGCGAGACGGAGCGCAACGCGCCTGAGAGGCTGATTTCGCCAAAAACCACGGTGTCCTTGGGGAGCGCTGCATCTTCGCGCGCCGAGAGCAAGGCCGCAGCAACAGCGAGGTCGGCGGCAGGCTCTGTGACCTTGATGCCGCCTGCAACATTGAGGTAAACATCCAGCCCGGCAAATGGAATGCCGACACGCGCTTCGAGCACGGCGAGGATCATGGCGAGGCGGGAGCTGTCCCATCCGACAACGGTGCGGCGCGGCTGGCTGTGGGGCGAGGGCGCGACAAGCGCCTGAAACTCTACAAGCACGGGGCGTGTGCCCTCAATCCCTGAGAAGACGACCGAGCCGGGCGACGGCTCGCCACGCTCCGAGAGAAACAGCGCCGAGGGATTTCTTACCTCTTGCAGCCCTGCACCCGTCATTTCAAACACACCGATCTCATCAGCAGGGCCAAAACGGTTTTTGACGGCCCGCAGGATGCGGAACTGGTGGCCGCGCTCGCCTTCAAAATAGAGCACTGTATCAACCATATGTTCGACCACGCGGGGGCCAGCGATCTGGCCGTCTTTTGTCACATGACCTACAAGGATCACGGAGACGCCCTTGCGCTTGGCAAAGCTTGTGAGCTCGTGGGCGGCGGCGCGCACCTGCGAGACGGAGCCCGGGGCGCTATCTACAGTGTCGACCCACATGGTTTGAATGGAGTCGATGATGGCAAGCTGGGGCTTTTCGGCTTCAAGCGTGGTCAGGATATTGCGCAGGTTGGTCTCGGCGCCGAGCTTGACGGGCGCATCCTTGAGGCCAAGGCGCTGTGCCCGCATCCGCACTTGGGCGGAGGCTTCCTCGCCAGAGATATAAATCGTTTTGAGGCCCTGTGAGGCGAATTGTGCAGCCGCTTGCAGGAGCACAGTAGATTTCCCGATCCCGGGATCACCGCCCACAAGGATAGCTGAGGAGGGCACAAGCCCGCCGCCCAGAACGCGATCAAGCTCCTCCATGCCGCTCATGGTGCGGGGCGGGGGGGCTTCATTGGTCGAGAGATCGGTCAGCTCGACCTGTCCGCCGCGCTTTGATCCGATGGATTTGGAACTTGAGCCTTCGGACAAGGGCTTTTCTTCGACAATTGAGTTCCATGCGCCGCAAGCGTCGCATTGACCCGCCCATTTTGGGCTGGAGGCGGCGCAGGCAGTGCAGACGTATTGGAGTTTCTTGGCCATTTTTCGGGTATGTCCGAGCGCTGCGCCGCCGTCAACCGTGACAGCGCGCGAGGCTCAAGGCTTCCGCACGGGTTTACTCGGCCGCGCGAGGCAAGCGTGTGATGGTGTCGCGCTCGGCCTCAACCTCGACCATTGCGATTTTGCCCAGCTCGGGAAGCACCTCATGCAGCTCGTCGCGCAGGCGCTCTAGCTGGCTGGCGGCAACGCTTTCCTCGAGTTCGACCTCATGCAACCAATGTTTTAGCTCGGTGGCGACCAATTTGGCATTGTTGATGCGGCTGTTGAAATTGTCCACTTCAGTTTGACGCTGACGTAGAAAGTCGCGCGCGCGGGCGAGAGCATCATCAGAGTAGATATTTGCCAGTTCTTTTGAAATATGGCTCATCTGGGCGGCGGCTTCGAGCACGTCTGGCTCAAGCGAGCCAAGATCTGGGTGGTTGCGCAAATAGACGAGGCGCTCGCGCACAGAATCAAACTCTGAACTCAACTTGAAGGCATCAGCACGGTCTGCTGCGTGGACATGATGATAGGCGCGGGCGACATCATGCATGCCAAGTTGAAAAGAACGGTGCGAGTTTTCCAGTGCGAGGATGCGCGTGTTGGAGGGCAGGAAGAACATCAGCAAAACGGCCAATCCTGTTAGGCTCGATTGAACCCAGAGGCCAGAGTTTTCGATGGGGCGCCCTGAGAGGCTCAGAGGGATTTCGAGCCATGGCATGACATTGAAAGCACAGAGAGTTGTATAGATGACTGCACCCAAAGCAGCGCATACGACCGTTACAAAGGCCAAACGATGCATGAGATAAGCTATGACGCGTAGGCCATGCATGAAGGTAACCATGAATTCCCCCCGGAACTCGAAAACTCCAATAAGCAAAATACTGCTTACAGTTTTCAAAAAATTAGGCGGGAAAACAAGGTCTTTGGTGCATTTGGGGCGAAATAGACTGTTCTCGCTCTATTTATCGGGGTCTTTTGAACCAATCATGGGCTTTTGGAGGGATTGTTTCGTGAGCAACCCGATGATCAGTGACGCGAGGATGCAGGCTGTGAAGAGATAAAGTCCCCATGCGGTCTCCAGCCGCCCCACGCCGATTCCCTTGGCGAGAGTGATGTAGAGGGCGATAAGGAAGATATCCGCCATGGCAAGCTTGCCCAGAATGTTGAGCGCAGGGAGTGCCACGGGCCGGAGCAGCCCGAACTGCACGAGGGCAAGGCCAAGTGTTTTGAGATAGGGCGCAAAGAGAGCGAAGACGGTGACAACCAGAGCGAGGAAAACATCCGTGCCCCAGAGCGACTGAAGCCCCGAGATGACCGAGATTTCGCTGAGCTTGAACAGCGGAAGCAGACCCGCTTTCATCAGCGGGGCGAACCAGGCCACGGGGAAGAGGACGAGCAGCGAAAGATTGGCAAGGCGTAACAGCATGAGCGGCTCCTTCGGGCTTTGCGCTGTGGCGGGGGCTCTGCCCCCAGATGCAAACCCTGCGGGTTTTCATCCTCCCCCATGATATTTCAGGAAAGAGGATGTGCGAAAGGGGGCGGTTAGCGGACCGCTTCGATCGGACCTTCGGCGCGGCCGTGGATGAATTGATCAAGGTAGGGATCACCTGATGTGTCGAGTTGAGCCACAGGGCCTGTCCACTTGATCACTCCGTCGTGGAGCATGGCGATGTTATCAGCGATGGCGCGCACGGAGCTCATATCGTGGGTGATGGTCATGGCGGTTGCGCCCATTTCGGTGACGATCTCGCGGATGAGCTCGTTGATGACACCCGCCATAATCGGATCAAGGCCCGTTGTGGGCTCATCAAAAAAGATGATTTCGGGCTCGGCGGCGATGGCGCGGGCGAGGCCGACGCGTTTTTGCATGCCGCCCGAGAGCTCGGAAGGGAAAAGATCTGCGGTTTCGGGCTTGAGGCCGACGCGACGAAGCTTCTCGATGGCGATCTCGCGCGCCTCGGCTCTGGGGCGCTTGAGGGCCCCGCGCAACAGGCGGAAGGCGACGTTTTGCCAGACGGGGAGGCTGTCAAAAAGTGCGCCGCCCTGAAAGAGCATTCCGAAGCGGGCAAGGAAGGCATCGCGGTCGCCTTTTTGCACATCACTGCCATCAACTGTGATCTGACCGCTGTCGGGCGCCACGAGGCCAAGGACGGATTTGAGCATCACAGATTTGCCTGTGCCCGAGCCGCCGATGATCACCATGGAGGTGCCCTTTTCGATGGTAAGGTTGACGCCTTGCAGGACATGCTTTGATCCGAAGGCTTTGTGGACGTTTTCAAGCGTGATCATGATGTGAAAAACGCCTCTGTGAGAAGATAGTTGGCGGCGAGGATGAGCACGCTTGCAGCCACAACAGCGGCTTTGGTGGCGCGGCCGACGCCTTGGGCGCCGCGGCCTGAATTCATACCATAGTAGCAGCCCATTGTGGCGATGATAAAGCCGAATGCCGCGCCCTTTATGAGGCCCGAGGTGACATCCCAAAGTTCAAGAAAATCAACGGTGTTCTTCAGATAGGCTGCTTCGTTGAAGCCAAGTCTTGTGACGCCGACGATATAGCCGCCCATGATGCCGATGGCATCGCCGACGGCGACGAGGACGGGCACAGCCAGAGTGGCGGCGAGCACGCGAGGCAGGGTGAGGTATTTCATCGGGTGGGTTGAGAGAGTGGTCAGCGCATCGATCTGTTCGGTGACTTTCATGGTGCCGATTTCGGCCGCAATCGAACTGGCCACGCGCGCAGCGACCATGAGGCCACCGAGGACGGGACCAAGCTCGCGGACCATGCCGATGGCAACGATCGAGGGCACAACCTCTTCGGCGTTGAAACGCGCGCCGCCAGAGTAAATCTGAAGCGCCAGCGCACCACCGGTGAAGAGCGCTGTGAGGCCGACAACTGGCAGCGAGAGCCAGCCAATCTGCACAAGGGCGATCCAGAGCTCCCTGCCATAAAACGGCGGGCGGAAGAGGTGTGTCACCGTCTCAAAGGCAAAGAGCGCCACGCGGCCCATGGCGGCGAGGGCGGCAAGCACGGTTGCACCGATGGCGGCGAGCGGGGAAAGAAGGAGGCTCATGCGCGTTTATCCGCCAGAATAGCGGCGCGTGTAGCGTGCGCCAAGGGATGTGAGAATCTCATAGCCGATCGTGCCTGCCGCCGTGGCCAGCGTATCAACGCCTTGCTGACGGCCTAGCAGCGTGAGAGAGGCGGGCACTTCGGGCAGATGTGTGATGTCGACTGTGATCAGATCCATCGAGACACGGCCCAGAAGAGCGCATTCGCGTTGGCCGTAGTAGAGCTTGGCTTTGCCTGAAAGGGCGCGGATGAGGCCGTCGGCATAGCCGGCAGAAAGCGTTGCCACACGGCGGGGCTGGCGGGCAACATAGCCCATGTTGTAGCCCACGCTTTCGCCTGCCTCCACATCGCGCACCTGCACGACAGGCAGCTCGAGATAGGCGACGGGGAGGGCTTCTTTGTAGGGCGCGCCGCCGTAGAGGCCGACGCCCGGGCGCACCAAATCAAAATGATAGTCTGGGCCGAGAAGCGTGCCGCCTGTGGCTGCGAGCGAGCGGGGCACATCAATCCCATCCGTCATATCTTTGAAAACACGCAGCTGGAGCGCATTCATCGCGGACTGCGGCTCGTCCGCCGAGGAGAGATGTGACATGATCAACGAGGGGCCTTGGGCCAGCGCGAGGTCGCGCAGGGCGGCCCATTCGGCAGGCTCCATGCCGAGGCGGTTCATACCAGTGTCAAGCTGCACGCCAAAGGGCGCGCCTGGCAGGGCCTCAAGATGACGTTGGAGCTGATCTATCGAATTGAGGAGAGGCACGAGCGAAAGATCACCGATCATATCGGTGTCTCCTGCCATGTGACCTGAGAAAATATAGATTGTCGGGCCATCGCCGAGCTCGCGGCGCAGGGTGGCGGCCTCTTCGGCTGTGGCAACAAAGAAGCTACGAGCGCCTGCTTTGGCCAGAGCGCGCGACACGGGGGCGACGCCAAGCCCGTAGGCATCTGCTTTCACGACGGCGCCTGCCTCGGTGCCCGCCAAGGCTCCAAGGGCGCGCCAGTTTTGCACCAAGGCTTCAAGATCGACAGTGAGGGTTCCGCTTGCCATGGGGACTTGTCGGCAGAGGGGGCAGCGAGGTCAAGGGGGAAATGCCATTGTGGTGTTTGAAAACAGGGCGTTCCTCTTGTTTGGCGGAGGTTGGATTGGGGCTCTGCCCCAAACCCCGGGATATTTTTGGCAAGAGGAAACACGGGGCAGAGTGCCGATGAGTCGGGTCTATCTGGATTGGAACGCGACTGCACCTTTGCGCG
>NZ_JAQWYD010000021.1:0-8582 GCF_029254145.1 Lentibacter sp. | reverse complement strand
GGCGCATGGATTGGCATGCAGCTTCTGATGCGCCGTCCCGAGATCACAGGGTTCATCTCAGTCTCACCGCCCGCAAATATGTATGACTTCTCCTTCCTTGCGCCCTGCCCTTCTTCGGGCCTCATGATCAACGGCACCGCCGACCGCGTCGCGCCGCCCGCTGATACAGTGACACTGGTCGATAAACTCCATGAGCAAAAAGGCATTACAGTCACACACGAGCAAGTAGAAGGCGCAGGCCACTTCTTTGAAAACGACCACATGGATACGATGGTCGGCAGCGTCCAAAGCTATGTGAAGCGCCGCCTCACGGAAAGCTCGCGCTGATGTCGACCCTGCAGGAAACTGCCTCAAAACTGGCGGATGACACCATCAAAATCATGGAGCAATCGGGCGATGACCGGTTGCACTTTGAAGTTGCCGACCTTTTGGGAAAGTCTTCACAAACCCTCGAAGAAGCCTATCTCACAGAGGTCCGCGTGCGCATGGCGGGCAAAGCGGCCCGCGCCTTGCTGCTTAAAAAGGCAAAAGCCCTGGTGGACGCACAGAAACCGCAGGAATGAGCAGCCGCCTTGACGCCCAAATGGCCTTCCTCATGGAGGCCGACAAGCTCAAACAGATTGTCCGCGGAACAACGCTCGCAGATGGCTCACGCTATGAAAACTCGGGCGAGCACAGCTGGCACATCGCGCTCTTTGCGCTGGTGCTCGGTTCCGACGCACCCGCCGACGTCAAGGTGGACCGCGTCATCAAGATGTTGCTTTTGCATGATCTTGTGGAAATAGACGCAGGTGATGAGCCCATATTCGGCGATCACGACGCCACTGAGATGGCCGCCAAAGAAGTGGCCGCTGCAACACGGCTCTTTGGCCTGCTGCCTCCCGATCAGGCGCAGAGTTTCCGCGCCCTCTGGGACGAGTTCGAAGCAGCACAGACGCCCGATGCGCGCTTTGCCAAATCACTCGACCGCTTCCAGCCGCCCAATCAGAACCTCGCCTCAGGCGGCGGGTCTTGGGTTGAGTATGATACAGACTATGCTCGGTTCGAAGCGCGTGTGGGCAACAAGATCAAACTCGGCGCGCCCTGGCTCTGGACGTGGTTACAGCCGAAAGCAAAAGCGTGGTTTGCGGCACGAGGAAAGCTGTAGCTTTTCGAGATTTGCTACGCAAATCCGACCCAGAGGGGGCTTTGCCCCCTAGATTCAAAAGTCATAGGACTTTTGAATCCTACCCCCAGGATATTTTTAGAAAGAAAAAGGATCAGAGCAGCGGAATTTGCGGCGCACTGCTTTTGGGCAGATGCCCTGTGAGCCGTGCATCGGCTGAGACTTCAACGCAGCGCTTGTAGGGTGTAAATCCCGAGCGGATGTAAAACGCCAGTGCCTTGGGGTGATCCAGCGTGCAAGTGTGCACAAAAAGGCGCGAGATATCCTCATCCCAAGCCCGCGTTAGCGCCTCATTCATCAGCCAGCGCCCCGCTTGGCCGCCAACTTGATCGGGCGTCAGCCCAAAAAATGCAAGCTCACACCCCGCTTCACCACGGAAATCAAGCTCAAGCAGCCCCGCGTCCTTCGTACCACTCTTCGCCACATAAAGATGGACTTTGGGGTCCGTCAAAACCGCAAGCAAAGCCTCATCCGTCATCTCAAGGCGACTGGACCAAAGATAGTCGCCCCCCACCTTCGCAAAAAGCGCCCGATAGCGCGCCGCGTCCGGCGTGATGATCCGCGTCAAACGAAGCCCCTCAGCCTGACAGGCGCGCAGCTCAGGACGACTGTGCATCTCAAGATAGGTCACAACCGAAGCGGTAAACCCCTCGGGCACATCGTAATATCCATTCTCAAGCACGTTTTGCTGCCTTTCTGGCTTTCTTCTCGTCCGCCACTTTCTGCGCCAGATCGCGCGCAATCGCGAAGGCGCCTTTGATCTTGTCACCGTCTGTCTTCCAGTCGCGGCGCACAACGATCTTATTGTCTTTGACCTTGGCCAGCCCCTTCTGGTCGCGGATAAACTCGACAAGCCCCACAGGAGAGGCGAATTTGTCGTTGTGGAACTGGACAGTCGCGCCCTTCGGCCCCCCGTCAAGCTTGGCAATGCCTGCCTTCTTGCACATCGCCTTAATGCGCACGACAAGCAAAAGCGTGTTCACTTCACGCGGCAGCGGACCAAAGCGATCGATCAACTCAGCCGCAAAACCCTCCAGTTCAACTTTACCATCCAACCCACTGAGACGGCGATACAAACCAAGACGCACATCAAGATCAGGCACATAGTTTTCTGGGATAAGAACAGGCACGCCAAGCCCGATAGAAGGCGACCAATCGCCCTCCTCCACAATGCCTTCGGCTTCACCCGCACGGATCTTGGCAATCGCCTCTTCCAGCATGCTTTGGTAAAGCTCATAGCCCACATCGCGCATCTGGCCGGATTGCTCCTCGCCAAGCAGGTTGCCAGCGCCACGAATATCAAGATCCTGTGACGCAAGCGTAAAGCCTGCACCCAGCGTATCAAGGCTGCCAAGAACGCGCAGACGCTTCTCTGCCGTGGCAGTCAATGGCTTCCGCGGCCGCGTCGTCAGATAAGCATAGGCACGGGTCTTTGAGCGGCCAACCCGCCCTCTGATCTGATAAAGTTGCGCCAGACCAAACATATCAGCTCGGTGAATGACCATCGTGTTGGCCGTCGGAATATCAAGCCCGCTCTCTACAATCGTCGTCGCCAACAGCACGTCATATTTGCCGTCGTAAAAGGCGTTCATCCGGTCATCAAGCTCGCCTGCTGCCATCTGCCCATGCGCCACAATATAGCTAACTTCCGGAACATGCGTTTTGAGAAAATCCTCAATCTCGGGCAAATCGGTGATGCGCGGCACCACATAAAAACTCTGACCGCCGCGATAATGCTCGCGCAACAGCGCCTCACGGATCGTAACGCCATCAAATTCGCTCACATAGGTACGAATGGCGAGACGGTCCACAGGCGGCGTGCCAATGATACTCAGATCACGTACGCCAGACAACGAGAGCTGGAGCGTGCGCGGAATCGGCGTCGCCGTGAGTGTCAGCACATGCACATCAGAGCGCAGCTGCTTGAGCCGTTCCTTATGCGCCACACCAAAATGTTGTTCCTCATCAATGATAAGAAGTCCCAAGTCCCTAAAACGCGTATCCTTGGCCAGTAGGGCATGCGTCCCGATCACGATATCAACAGTGCCGTTTTTCATACCCTCACGGGTGAGCTTGGCGTCTTTTGCGCTCACAAAGCGGCTCAGCGGACGCACCTGCAAAGGAAAGCCGCGGAAGCGCTCGGCAAAACTCTTGTAATGCTGACGCGCCAGCAAGGTCGTTGGCGCAATCACGGCCACCTGCGCACCTTGCATGGCCGCCACAAAGGCCGCGCGCATCGCCACTTCGGTTTTGCCAAAGCCAACATCACCACAAATCAGGCGGTCCATCGGCTGACCAGAGCCAAGGTCTGTCAGAACATCCTCAATCGCGCTGAGCTGATCATCGGTTTCCTGATAGGGAAAGCGCGTGGCAAACTCCTCCCAAGCATGCGGCATCGGCTCCATAACGGGCGCGCGGCGCAGGGCCCGTTCAGCAGCAACCCGAATGAGCTTATCGGCCATTTCCCGAATGCGCTCTTTGAGACGGGCCTTCTTGGACTGCCACGCGCCGCCGCCAAGACGGTCAAGCAAGCCCTCCTCGTGGCCATAGCGGCTCAAGAGCTCGATATTCTCAACAGGAAGATAGAGCGTTGAATTTTCGGCATATTCCAGCTTGAGGCACTCATGTGCAGCGCCCAGAGCTGTGACAACTTCGAGGCCGTGATAGCGGCCCACGCCGTGATCGACATGCACAATCAAGTCACCTGCCGACAAACTTTGGGCCTCTGTCAGGAAGTTCTCGGCTGTGCGCTTTCTGCGCGGCGCTCGGATGAGCCTGTCGCCGAGGATATCCTGCTCGGCAATGACAACCATATCAGGCGCTTCAAAGCCTTGCTCCAGTGGCCAGACGGCCAAATGAAGTCCGCGTTTTCCGATACGGCGCGCATCCTTCACGGTGACCGCGCCGATCAGACCTTCATCATCAAGCAGACCTTCGATACGCTCGCGCGCGCCCTCTGAATAGGAGGCCAACACCACAGGCTTTTCACCCATTTTTGCTTCGATATGGTCCTTTAGGACACTGAAAAGGTTGACGTTTTCAAGCTGTCGTTCGGGTGCAAAATTGCGCCCGATCCGCCCGCCTGCGTCTATCACGCCCGCGCCTGTGGGCTGGGGCAGTGTCACGAGCTTAAGCGCGCGCAGTGGCGCTGTGGCTTTGGCCCACGCGGGCTCATCAAGATAAAGCTGCTCTGCAGGTACGGGCTTGTAGACAGAGTCCATCCGCCCGCGCGCACCAAGCGCTATTTTGCGCGTTTCATATTGGTCAACTATACCATCCCACCGCGCCTCGCGCTTGGCCTCAAGTCCCTCATCAAGGGTCAGGCTCGCGTTTGGAACATAGTCAAACAGCGTTTCAAGGCGCTCATGGAAGAATGGTAGCCAATGCTCGATCCCCGCGTGCTTGCGCCCCGCCGAGACGGCCTCATAGAGCGGATCGTCCGTCCCTGCCGCGCCAAATTCGAGACGGTAATTCTGACGAAACCGCGTGATCGAAGCATCATCAAGCAAGACTTCGGACACCGGTGCAAGCTCAACGCCGCCAAGTGTCTCCGTTGTGCGTTGCGTCGCCGCATCAAAGCGGCGCACCCCGTCCAGCACATCGCCAAAGAAGTCGAGCCTGACAGGTCCGCCATCGCCGGGCGGAAAGATATCAATGATACCGCCCCGAATGGCGTAGTCACCGGGCTCTGTAACAGTTGGGCTTTGTGAAAAGCCCATGCGCACCAGAAAGTTGCGCAACGCCTCTTCATTGACCCGCTCGCCCACTGTCGCCTTGAACGCCGCTTCGCGCAGAACCTCGCGCGCAGGAATATACTGCATCGCTGCACTCAGCGTCGTCAGCAGGATATAGCGCTGCGGCATCTCATGCACGAGCGCCGCCAGAGCGGCCATCCGCGCGGCAGAAATGTCAGGGTTGGGCGACACACGATCATAGGGCAGGCAGTCCCATGCCGGAAATGCAAAGACAGGCAGATCAGGCGCAAAAAACTGCAAGCTGGCGCGCATCATGGCCAAGCGTTTGTCGTCGCGCGCAATATGAAGAACAGCGCCCGCCTTTTCGGCCTCGGCCACCAGAAGCTTGGCATCAAAGCCCTCAGGCGCACCGCTGACGGTGATATGGTCTTTCCCTTGCGCGCTCATATCTTAACCAAGCACGCCATATGTGAGGTTTTGGTACATGCCCCAAAGCGCTGTCACAAAGATCGAGATCATCCCGATCACCTGCGTGATCGTGCGCTGGCGAAACATTAGCTTTTGGAGCCGCTCACCCACCGCTTCTTCCTCACGAATGAGCCGCGCAGTCGAAAGCGAAAGTGCCCCAATCAGCGACATGGGAAACCCGAGCAAAAACAAAGCCTGCGCAAACTCATACCCGTAGAAAAAGCCCAAAAGCCCCAGCATTGTCAGGAAAAAGCAGGCAAATCCCAAGAGCCACAGCCCCGAGACCGTGCCAATATGCAGCAAACGGTTTGTATTGATCCGTACGATATCCAACAGGTCTTCCTCATATTGTCCGCCCTCGCGTTGCGCGCGCAAAACCATGTCCCACGGCACACCAAGAACCCAATGCGAAGTCGTCGACCACATAACAGCCAATGCGATCCAGAACCAAAGGTTACTGAACGAGCGCATATCAATCAGCTCAAAAACCGTAGAATACCAGTCCAAGGCCCGCGCCCCTCACATTGTTTCGCCTCTCATAGCGTGCGTCTCAGGCAATTCCAACCTTGAGGTGACGCAATTTCCATGACAGTTTCAGCACGCATAGATTTTCGGAGACACATGATGCGCGCGATCCAAGCCCCCTTCCCTGCAACACGGCTGCGCCGCACCCGTCAAAGCGAGGGCATCCGCGCGCTCGTCGCGGAAAACACCCTCTCACCAAGCGATCTGATTTGGCCACTCTTCGTACGCGATGGCGAGGGTGTAGAAGAGCCCGTGCCGTCCATGCCAGGCGTGCTACGCCGCTCTGTTGACAAGGTCGTTGAGGCGGCCCGCGAAGCCCATGCGCTCGGCATTCCCGCGATTTGCCTCTTCCCGTACACAGATGCAGCAAATCGTACTGCCGATTGCGCCGAGGCATGGAATCCAGACAATCTGAGCAACCGCGCAACGCGCGCCGTCAAGGCCGCTGTCCCTGACATTGCGATCATGACTGATGTCGCACTCGATCCCTATTCTGACACAGGCCACGACGGCTTTGTCGTCGACGGCAAAATCATCAATGACGAAACCGTAGAAGCGCTGATCAAACAGGCCCTCTCCCAAGCCGAGGCAGGCGTCGATATCATCGGCCCAAGTGATATGATGGATGGCCGTATCGGCGCTTTGCGTGCCGCTCTTGAAGCCGCAGGCCACAAAGATGTGCTCCTGCTTTCCTATGCTGCCAAATACGCCTCCGCCTTTTACGGCCCCTTCCGTGACGCGGTCGGCGCAGCAGACGCGCTCAAAGGCGATAAGAAAACCTACCAGATGAACCCAGCCAACACAGATGAAGCCCTGCGTTGCGTCGAGCGCGACCTGTCAGAAGGCGCCGATATGGTCATGGTCAAGCCTGGCATGCCCTATTTGGACATTTGCCGGCGCGTCAAAGACGCCTTTGGCGCCCCCACATATGCTTACCAAGTCTCTGGCGAATACGCGATGATCATGGCCGCGGCCGAAAACGGCTGGATCGACGGCGACAAAGCGATGATGGAGAGCCTGATGTGCTTCAAACGGGCGGGATGCAACGGCATCTTGACCTATTTCGCCCCCCGCGCGGCCCGCCTTTTGGCCTCCTAAACGCCAAAGAACTCGCCTCAAGGGCGAACAAACTGGCAGAATAACGCTCAACAGAGCTTGTTTGGGGTGACACCCGCGCTCAAAAGGCGTAGTCTTGAAGACAAGCTGGACATAACCGGCACTTTATTCAGGCAATACGGCAGTGAAATCATGAATACACTTTCTCGCAGATCTTTTGCGCTTGGCGCAGTTGCAAGCACTGGCCTTCTGGCCGCCTGTGGCAACGGCATCGGCTCCAAGGGCAGCGCGTCTATTGACGCTCGCGTTGATCAGACCCTCAACTTCCTTTATGGCCAATATCCCTCGACACAGGGCCTAGCAGCTAAATCAGCTGGTATGCTAGTGATGCCACTGGTGACAGAAGCAGGCTTCGGAATTGGCGGTGGCTACGGTCGCGGCGCACTTCGCGTCAATGACGTGACGGTAGACTACTACTCCGCCACCAAAGGCAGCTTTGGCTTGCAAATCGGCGCACAGCAATACGCTCACGTCCTCTTCTTCATGACAGAAGACGCCCTGATGGGCTTCCGTCGCTCCAACGGCTGGGCCGCGGGTGCTGACGTTGAATATGTCTTCCGAGATCAAGGCGAGAACATTCGCGCCGAAACGACCACAGCCACCTCTCCGGTGCTGGCTTTGATTTTCGGTCAGGCGGGCTTGCTTGCAGGCGCATCGCTTGAAGGCGTGAAATACTCGCGCATCATTCCATAAAGAACGTGGGCCGCGGGGCTTCTCCCTCCCGCAAGTGCCCTAAAGTCTCCCTCCCCAAAATATCGGGGGGGGCTTTTTCTTTTGAGCGCTGAAAGCTTCAGGTCTAAAAGAGCCGCTTTCTCGCCTCTTCCAAGTTCACTCTTGCAGCACCGCACGCTGCATTGACTAATTTTTCCTTAACACATCTTCAATTTGGGCGGTGCACGCTTTGTGCACGCCTTGTGCACGCTTTTCACCCCCCTTATTTTTGCAGCTTTGCAGCGCGTTAACCTTGCTGTGCGGTGGTGTAACGATCGGCGCTTTTCCAAACTCAAAACAACGCGTCCCCGCAAGCGAATAAAATTGAATTAAAAACCCAATAATAACAGAGGGATAACCCTCAACCTGCCGCCACCTTCAAATGAGCAACCCCACGCCCATTGCACCCTATATGATGGCTCTGATATACATTTCGAAACAACATATTGATCCACAGGACAGGCGAGAAAATCACGTGAGCGACACGCCCGAAACACCTGAAAACAAAGACGAAAATACGCCAGCGCGTTACGTCTATGATGGCCCGAAAATCTCGATCGTCGATGAGATGAAGAGCTCCTACCTCGATTACGCCATGAGCGTCATCGTGAGCCGAGCGATTCCCGATCTGCGAGACGGCCTAAAACCTGTGCACCGCCGCATTCTCTACGCCATGCATGAGACCAACAACTCGCATGACAAACCCTACCGTAAATCGGCTCGCCCTGTTGGCGATGTGATGGGTAAATATCACCCGCACGGCGACAGCGCGATCTATGACGCTCTCGTGCGGATGGCGCAGGATTTCTCTATGTCCCTGCCGCTTCTTGACGGTCAGGGAAACTTCGGCTCCATGGATGGCGATAACGCTGCGGCTATGCGCTACACAGAAGTGCGTATGG
>NZ_JAQWYD010000012.1:0-12878 GCF_029254145.1 Lentibacter sp. | reverse complement strand
GCATGACCAATATGCCTGAAGCAAAGCTCGCACGCGAAGCCGAGCTTTGCTATGCCTCTGTCGCCATGATCACCGATTATGACAGCTGGCATCCCGAGCATGGCGAAGTTGATGTCACTGAAATCATTAAAACTTTGATGGGCAACGCCGAAAAAGGCCGCGCCCTGGTGTCTCGCCTCCCCGCCCTCCTCGGAGCCGCCCGCGAAGCCTGCCCACACGGTTGCGACCGCGCGCTTGAATACGCAATCCTGACCGCGCCAGACGTCCGTGACCCCGCGCTCATGGCCAAGCTCGACGCCGTTGCAGGCCGTATCCTATGAAGACCGCGCCGGCCTTTTTTCTGCTGGCCAGCGCCGCCCAAGCACAAGACAATATCGCGGTCCAAGGCCCGCTGTCGGACGCTGATTTTTACCGCCTCGTCGCCTGCGCCGCCCCGCCTGATCAGCCCTGCCAGAAGCCACTCGTGCGCTGGCAAGTGGAACGCCCCCACAGGCTCTGGGTCGCACCTCTTCCTCAAGCCTATCTCGGCGGCAAAGCCAAGCGCGCCGAGGCCGCCATTACCCTTGCAATCAAGGAACTAAACGACTCTGGCGCAGCTATTTCTCTCGCCAGAACCGACCTCAAAACAGTCGCCGATATACAGCTCTTTTTCCTCGATCAAGCGCGCGGCGAGCCGATCCAAGGCACGGGTCTTTCATGTGTCGACGGCGCGCGCATTGGCGGAGCAACAACCCGCATACAGGCGAACGTCGCCAAAGGCGAAATCCTCGCCGCCGCCATTGTAGTGTCCACAACACTTGGCATTGCTTCTTGCGAAGGAGTCATTCTCGAAGAGCTCACCCAAGCCCTCGGCCTCATGACCGATATCAAAAGCTCCGCTTACGTGGGCGCCTCGGTACTCTCCCAAGACGGCAACCGCGTGACCCGTTTGGGCGCGCAAGACAAGATCGCCCTCAAACAGCATTACCAGCCAAAATAAGTTGCGCACAGGCGTGCCCCTGCTAGGCTCGCACCGCACCGTTAAACTTTGTTAAGGTATTGCTGCCATCATGACATTCGAAACATGGATCGCTTTCATCATCGCCTCATCGGTGCTCCTAATGATCCCCGGCCCGACGATCCTTCTTGTGATGAGCTACGCCATTTCCAAGGGCCGCTCCGTCGCCATCGCCTCTGCAGCGGGCGTTGCTCTGGGCGATCTCGTTGCCATGTCGGCCTCGCTTGCAGGCCTTGGCGCGCTGGTTCTGGCCTCGGCCACAGCGTTCACAGCGCTCAAATGGGTCGGAGCGATCTATCTGATTTACTTGGGCGCAAAGCTTCTGCTGTCCGCAAAAGAAGAGAGCATCGCCCTCCCCGACGCGGCCCAAAGCGTCACGCCGCGCGGCGTGTTTGCCCACGCAGCCGCAGTCACAGCACTCAATCCCAAAAGCATCGCCTTTTTTATCGCCTTCGTGCCCCAGTTCATCCGCCACGAGGCGGCATTTCTGCCCCAAGTCAGTGTCCTAATCGCCACCTTCGTGACCCTTGCCACGCTCAATGCATTGGCCTATGCGCTCCTCGCGGATCGTCTCCGCAGCTTCTTTTCTGAGCCCAAGGCTCTTATTTGGATGACCCGAACAGGCGGCGCAACGCTTATCGCTATGGGCCTCTTCACCGCCACTCTCAAACGCACAAGCCCCTAAGGAACAACATGAAAACCGTCAAAGACTACATCCGCACCATTGTTGATTTCCCCCATGAGGGTATTCTCTTTCGCGATGTCACGACACTCTTTGCCGACCCGCGCGGGTTTCGCATGGCGATTGACCAGATGATGCACCCCTACGCAGGAATGCAGATCGACAAGGTTGTTGGCCTAGAGGCCCGCGGCTTTATTCTTGGCGGCGCAATCGCGCATCAGCTCTCCGTCGGCTTTGTCCCAGTCCGCAAAAAAGGCAAGCTCCCCGGCGCGGTAATCTCGGAAGAATATACCCTCGAATATGGCGAAGCGATTGTCGAAATTCATGATGATGCCATTCAAGCTGGCGAGAAAATTCTTGTGGTCGATGACCTTCTCGCCACAGGCGGCACAGCCGAAGCTGGTATCAAACTCATCGAGCGTTTGGGCGGCGAAATTATCAGCTGCGCCTTTGTTATCGACCTGCCCGAACTCGGCGGGCGCAAGCGCCTTGAAGCCATGGGAATGGACGTCATGGCTCTCTGCGCGTTTGACGGGCTCTAGATCCTACGTCGCAGAGCCACCCACTGTTAACCCACCAATCATAACAGTCGGCTGCCCCACCCCAACAGGAACCCACTGCCCCGCCTTGCCGCAGTTACCCATTCCCGGGTCGAGCGCCATGTCGTTGCCCAGCGCGCGGATGTTCTTGAGCGCTGTTGCTCCGTCGCCAATCAGCGTGGCGCCTTTCACAGGCTCCATGACTTTACCGTTTCTGACGCGGTAAGCCTCGGTGCAGGAGAACACAAACTTCCCATTGGTGATATCGACCTGCCCGCCGCCAAAGCCCACAGCCCATATGCCGTCCTTTAAGTCCGCAACGATGTCTTCGGGCGCAGCCTCACCCCCCATCATATAGGTGTTTGTCATCCGTGGCATTGGCGCGTGCTGAAAGCTCTCGCGACGTCCGTTGCCTGTGGGCTCAACGCCCATCAAACGTGCGTTCTGTCGGTCCTGCATATAGCCGACCAAAACACCGTCTTCGATCAGTGTGTTCTTGGCAGATGGCGTGCCTTCATCGTCAATCGTGATTGACCCGCGCCGATTAGGAATGGTGCCATCATCGAGCACAGTCACGCCTTTCGCGGCGATCTGCTGCCCCATGAGCCCCGCAAATGCAGAGCTGCCCTTGCGATTAAAGTCACCCTCAAGTCCGTGGCCAATCGCTTCATGCAGCAAGATACCGGGCCACCCCGGCCCAAGAACGATATCCATCTGCCCGGCAGGCGCAGGCACCGCCTCCAGATTGACAAGCGCAATCCGAAGTGCCTCTCGTGCATTGGCCTGCCAATTGCTTGGCTCCAAAAGCCCCGTCAGCCCTACACGCCCACCGCCGCCCGCAGAGCCGCTTTCTCGCCGCCCGTCCTGTTCGACGATCACCCCAACATTCAGCCGTGTCATTGGCCGCACATCGGTGAGCCTTTGCCCACCGACTCGCAGGATTTCAACTTCTTGATACGTGGCAGACACAGAGGCCGTCACTTGCACCACCCGCGGATCGAGCGCGCGGGCATAGGCGTCGATCTCTTTCAAAATATCGAGTTTGGCAGAGAAACCCGCACTCTCGATCGGGTCAATCGCCTCATACAGCCGCGTGTTTGTGCCTTTCGGCCCCACCGCCATAGTGCCGCCTCCTGCACCTACGGCCAAACGCGCTGTCTCAACTGCGCGAGTCATTGCGGCTTCGCTAATTTCCGTCGAATGCGCGTAGCCAGCGACCTCACCAAGCACGGCGCGCATCCCAAAACCTTGAGATGTATCAAAACTAGCAGTCTTGACACGCCCATCATCCAAAACAAGCGCTTCAGACTTGGAACGCTCCAGAAAAAGCTCTCCATCCTCTGCCCCAGCGCAAGCTTTTTCCAGCAAATTAAGGGCCTTTCCCTCGTCTACTTCTGTCTCAAAAGGGCGAAACGGCGCGTTTGTCATGATTTTTCCTGTCTGGCTCGGGGCGTATTTTCTTGATCTAAATCAAAAAAGCGTCTCTTTGACGCAAGCGGCAATATTGTCTCTGAGCTCGGAATATGGTTTCAGATGCTCCAAGACGCAATGGGCCGAGACGTGAGTCTCTGCTTCATTTTTCTTTAAGACAAACAGAGATACTCAACCGATCAGGGTGAACCATGCGAATTCTTTCTTCTCTTCTGGCTATTATGACAGCCTTCTTTGCACTTCCGGCTATGGCGCAAGACGCGGTCGAGCGCGTCGGCAAGCCTGTGGACGGCGGGTTGAACTTCCAAGTCGCTGCAACAGACCACATGCGCGACATTATTTGGCTCGATACAGCCATCAACTGGATTATCCTCGCGATCTGCTTGTTTGTGATCGGTCTGGTCCTCTGGATCATCGTATTTCATAACCGCAAGGCAAACCCGACACCTGCTAGCTTCACACACAACACACCAATCGAGGTGATGTGGACTGTGGTGCCCGTGCTGATCCTTATCTTCATCGGCGCCTTCTCCCTTCCGATCCTCTTCAAACAGCAGATCATCCCTGAAGGCGAAGTGAACATCAAAGTGACAGGTTACCAGTGGTACTGGGGCTATGAGTACACAGACGAAGAGTTCGGCTTTGAAAGCTTCATGGTGGCTCGCGACGAGCTGGCCGACTACGGCTATTCCGACGACGAATACCTTCTCGCCACAGACACACGCATCGTCGTACCTGTCGACAAAGTTGTTGTTATGACAGTTACAGGCGCTGATGTGATCCACTCCTGGACCATCCCTGCATTCGGCGTAAAACAGGACGCCGTTCCTGGCCGCCTAGCGCAGCTCTGGTTTAAAGCAGAGAAAGAAGGCCTGTATTTCGGCCAGTGCTCAGAACTCTGCGGCAAAGACCACGCCTACATGCCCATCACAGTCGAAGTGGTAAGCCAAGAGGCATACGATGCCTGGCTTGTCGGCGCGAAAGAAGAGTACGCTGGCGTAGCGGCTCCACTGACAGTGGCCTCGGCTGACTAAGTCCTAAAAGGGGCGGCATGCTGCCCCTTTTCCTCACCTGATCCAGAGAGATGGCATGAGCGATATTTCAACAAACACACGCGTAGAGAGCCGTTCGGACACGGGCGAAGCAGGCTTTGGCGATTACTTCGCCTTGCTCAAGCCACGCGTGATGTCACTCGTTGTGTTTACAGCACTGGTGGGACTGCTCGCCGCGCCAGTGCCTGTTCACCCGCTCCTTGCTTTTGCCGCGATCCTCTTTGTTGCCATTGGTGGTGGCGCATCAGGCGCTTTGAACATGTGGTATGATGCCGATATCGATCGCATTATGCGCCGCACTCAAAGCCGCCCCATTCCCGCTGGAAAAATCTCTGAGAGCGAAACGTTTGCTTTCGGCATGTTTCTCTCGGTCTTTGCTGTAATCATGCTAGCCCTCGCCAGCAACCTTGTGGCAGCAGGGCTTTTGGCTTTCACGATCTTCTTCTATGTCGTTGTCTACACCATGTGGCTCAAGCGCTGGACCCCTCAAAACATCGTTATCGGTGGCGCGGCTGGTGCCTTCCCTCCGATGATTGGCTGGGCCGTCGCCACCGGCGGCGTCAGCATCGAGAGCGTTCTGATGTTTACTCTGATTTTCATGTGGACGCCGCCCCATTTTTGGGCGCTGGCCCTGTTTATGAAGTCTGACTACCGTGACGCTGGTGTCCCTATGCTCACCGTCACACATGGCCGCAAAACCACACGCGCGAACATCATCGTCTACACAATCCTACTCGCGCCGATCGCAGTGGGAACAGGCTTCACAAGCATTGGCGGCCCCGTTTACATGGCGACTGCTCTGGTGCTCAATGTGATCTTCCTCAAAGGGGCGTGGGATATCTGGCGCCGTGAAGAGACCACTGCCGAGGCCGATGAATACAAAACAGAGAAGCGCTTCTTTGCCTTCTCGATTTTCTATCTTTTTGCTCATTTCGTTGCCATTCTGGTGGAAAAGGGCCTTGCACCTTACGGTCTTGGAGGCTGGACATGAGCAATAGCGTACCCCGCGTCGAGCACGAAATTCATAGCCGTCGCCGCAGCCGCAACGTCGGCCTCGGAATTGTGCTTGGCTCATTCGTCCTTCTCATCATGAGTATGACCTATGTAAAGCTTACCGCTCAAAACGCGGCGATGGCCGAAGAACACGCCAAAAAACAAGCGGCCGAAGCCGCAGCAGTAGGGACAGCCACATCGACTTCTTCACAGGAGAAAAGTGACTGATGGCACTCGAAGGTAAAAACAAAACACTCGCCCAAACCGTGAGCGTTGTCGTACTCATGGGTGCGCTCGCTTGGGCCTCGGTTCCGTTTTATGACTGGTTCTGCCGCGTGACAGGCTTTGGTGGCGTCACAAATACCGCCCAAACTGGCTCGGACGTCATCCTCGATCAAACAATCAAAATTCGCTTTGACGCCTCAATAGAACGCGACTTTCCATGGACATTCACGCCCATGCAGCGCGAAATGGAAGTGCGCATCGGCGAAACAGGCCTCGCATTTTATGAGGCCCACAACCCGACTGACCGCCCCGTTGCTGGCTCTGCAGCCTATAACGTAACGCCCTACGAAGCTGGCGGCTTCTTTACCAAGATTGACTGCTTCTGCTTCGAAGAACAGGTACTTCAGCCTGGCGAGCGAGTGCAAATGCCTGTGACCTTCTTTGTTGATCCAGAGATTGTCACAGACCGCGAAGGACAGTATGTCCATACCATCACTTTGGGCTATACTTTCTACGAAATAGACCTGCCAGAAGCGCAAGCTTCACTTGAGGCAGGCATAAAAACGAACCTAAACTAATCACATCTAGCCTCAGGCGAGGGACACCATGGCGCACGAAAAAAATCACGACTATCACATTCTACCCCCTTCAGCATGGCCGCTGCTCGGCGCTCTTGCATGCTTTGTGCTGCTCTTCGGATCTGTACTCTACTTCCACGATGTAACGTCCTTCGTTATGATCGCTGGCTTCCTCTTCACCTTCTACGTCATGTACGGCTGGTGGGCTGAGGTTGTTCACGAAAGCAACACTGGCGACCACACGCCTGTTGTCCAAATCGGCCTGCGCTACGGAGTTGTCCTTTTCATCATGTCTGAAGTCATGTTCTTCGCTGCATGGTTCTGGAGCTTCTTCAAACACGCTCTCTACCCAATGGGCCCCGAAAGCCCGATGGTTGACGGACAGTTTCCACCCGCTGGCATCGAAACCTTCGATCCATGGCACCTGCCGCTTATCAATACGCTGATCCTGCTTTGCTCAGGCGCTGCCGCAACATGGGCACACCATGCTATGGCGCACGAGAACAACCGCCAGGATATGAAGTGGGGCCTCATCATTGCCGTCGCCCTCGGTATTCTTTTCACCGGGTTCCAAGCCTACGAGTACAGCCACGCTGCTTTCGGTTTTGCTGGAAACATCTACGGTGCAAACTTCTTCATGGCGACAGGCTTCCACGGCTTCCACGTTGTGATCGGTACGATCTTCCTCGCCGTTTGTCTCTTCCGCCTTCAGGCAGGTCACTTCACACCCGAAAGACATGTCGGCTTTGAAGCCGCGGCTTGGTACTGGCACTTTGTTGATGTGGTCTGGCTCTTCCTCTTCGCCAGCATCTACATGTGGGGCCAATAAGGCCCAGCGCTTTTCGCCTATACTCATCAGAAGCGCCCCGTATTCACGGGGCGTTTCGCGTTTGAGCCCTTGCACCTTGCCCCCCTCTCACCCTACTTCTTCCCTATGAAACAAAACTGGCCTTTTCTTCTTCTATCCGTGCTCGCGCTGATCCTGCTCGTGAGCCTTGGCAACTGGCAAGTCTTACGCAAAACAGAGAAGGCCGCCTATATCGCCGCCATCGATGCGCGCATCGCGGCTGCACCTGTGGCACTCCCCACCGCGCCCGATGCAGCAGCAGATCAGTTCCTTTCAGTCCGCGTCACTGGCGCATTTACTGGTTCAGAAGTCCGCGTGCTCGTTTCAACTCGTGATTACGGCGCTGGTTACCGCATCATTCAGGCTTTCGAAGCCAACGGCCGCCGCCTTCTAATTGACCGTGGCTATGTCTTATCCTCCGCCAAAGACACTCCCCGCCCTGCGGGCGCCGCCTCTATCGAAGGCAATCTTCACTGGCCGAATGAGCGTGATAAATACACCCCAGAAAATGATGTGGCCGGCAACATATGGTATGCCCGAGATGTCCCCACTCTTGCCCAGGCACTTGGCACGGAAGAACTGCTGCTCGTCGCCCGTGAAGAAGCGCCTAAACCCGCTCAAATCCTACCGCTTCCCCTCGACACAAGCACGATCCCAAACCGCCATTTAGAATACATCATCACATGGTATGGATTGGCCGCCGTTTGGGTGCTAATGACCGCCTACTTTCTCAAACGCCGACATGCGAAAGCGAAGCTATGAAATATATCTCGACCCGTGGCCAAGCGCCTGAACTCTCTTTTGAAGATGCGATGCTCACTGGCCTCGCCCGCGACGGTGGTTTGTACCTGCCTGACGAAATTCCGACCCTCTCCAAGACAGAGATCGCAGCACTTTCGGGACTCTCTTATGAGGAAACGGCCTTTGCCATCATGCGGCCATACATCGGCGAGACATTCACAGACACCGAATTCAAAGAGCTGATCGCCAAAGCTTACGCTGGCTTCGGCCACGCCGCCCGCGCGCCTCTGGTACAGCTCGGCTCAGGGCACTTCCTGCTCGAGCTTTTTCACGGTCCTACGCTCGCCTTCAAAGACTTCGCCATGCAGATCATTGGCCAGATGTTCCAAGCCGCTCTTGAGCGCTCGGGCAAGCGCATCACAATCGTCGGGGCTACCTCTGGCGACACAGGCTCCGCCGCCATTGAGGCGTTCCGTGGCCTTTCCAACGTCGATGTGTTTATCCTCTACCCTCACGGCCGCGTCTCAGAAGTGCAGCGCCGCCAGATGACCACGCCATCTGAAAGCAACGTACACGCGCTCGCCATGACGGGTGACTTTGACGACTGCCAAGCGCGCGTCAAAGATATGTTCAACGATTTTGACTTCCGTGATGGCGTTTCCCTCGCAGGTGTCAACTCGATCAACTGGGGCCGCGTTCTTGCGCAGGTCGTTTACTACTTCTCCTCCGCCGTGTCCCTCGGCGCGCCGCATCGCCGCGTGAGCTTCACTGTCCCCACAGGCAACTTCGGTGACATCTTTGCTGGCTATATCGCCAAGCGCATGGGCCTGCCGATTGATCGCCTCGTCGTGGCAACGAACCAGAACGATATCCTACACCGCTGCCTATCGACTGCAGAGTATCGCCCCGATGGCGTCACCCCCTCGATCAGCCCGTCGATGGACATTCAGGTCAGCTCCAATTTCGAGCGCGCACTGTTTGAAGCTTACGCACGCGATGCAGCCCCTGTGGCGCAACTGATGGATGAGCTGAAGCAATCAGGCTTCTCCGTCAGCCAAGGCGCACTACAGGCCCTGCGCGAGAGCTATAACAGCGGCAATTGCTCCGAGGCCGAAACCAGCGCAACCATCACGCGTACGCTGAAAGAAACAGGCGAGCTTCTCTGCCCACACTCCGCCATCGGCGTCAAAGTCGCCGAAGAGCACCTCGCGCCTGACACGCCGATGATCACTCTGGCCACAGCGCATCCGGCGAAGTTCCCCGATGCGGTCGAAGCGGCCACAGGCATCCGCCCGCCGCTTCCACCTCGGATGAGTGATCTCTTCGAGCGCGAAGAGCGCGTCACCCGCGTCGAGAACGATCTCGCCGCAATTCAAACCCTTATCAAAGAACGGATCGCGCATTGAGCATCCAGACGCACACTCTCTCTAACGGCTTTCGCATTGTGACCGAGCATATGCCAGGCCTTCAGTCCGCTTCTGTAGGCATCTGGATCACCGCAGGCGCACGCAACGAGACGCTTGCGCAAAACGGCATTGCACACTTCCTGGAGCACATGGCCTTCAAAGGCACAAAGACCCGCTCCGCGCTCGATATCGCTGAAGAGATCGAAAATGTTGGCGGCTATATCAATGCCTACACGAGCCGAGAAACAACGGCCTATTACGCCCGTGTCCTTGCAGACGATGTACCGCTCGCCGTAGATGTGATCGGCGATATCCTCGTGAACCCTGTTTTTGACCCCCGCGAAATCGAGATAGAACGTGGCGTGATCCTACAAGAAATCGGTCAGGCGCTTGATACGCCTGATGATGTGATCTTTGACTGGCTTCAAGAAGAAGCCTATCCTGATCAGGCCCTTGGCCGCACAATCCTTGGGCCAAGCGAGCGCATCAAAGCCTTCTCACGCGACAATCTCAAAGACTTCGTCGGCCAATACTACGGCCCTGAAAACATGATTCTGTCCGCCGCAGGTGGGATCGACCACGATGCGCTTGTCAAACAAGCCGAGGCGTTGTTTTCAGCTATGCCTCGTGGCAATGCTCCAAAAGAGACACCCGCGGTGTTTGCAGGAGGCGAACGCCGCGTTGTCAAAGACCTTGAGCAAGCACATGTCGCCTTGGGCTTTGAAGGTCCGACCTATCGCGACGATGCGATTTTCACAGCACAGATCTACGCCTCGGCGCTCGGTGGCGGAATGTCCTCACGCCTCTTTCAAGAGATCCGCGAAAAGCGTGGCCTCTGCTATACCATCTTCGCCTCCGCAGGCGCTCATGCCGACACAGGTATGATGACAATCTACGCGGGAACCTCAGGCGAGCAAGTCGGCGAACTGGCCGAAATCACTCTGGCCGAGATGGCGCGAGCCGCAGACGATATGTCAGACGCCGAAGTCGATCGCGCCCGAGCGCAAATGAAGGCAGGGATGCTGATGGGCCTTGAAAGCCCATCCAACCGCGCCGAACGCCTCGCACGGATGACACAGATTTGGGGCCGCGTGCCAGATCTCGACGAAGTCGTGAAAAAGATCGACGCCGTTACCCGCCAGAGCGTGCGCGACTTTGGCGCCGAAATGGCCACATCAGCCAAGACCGCCGCTGCGCTTTATGGCCCAGTCGACGGTGCACCAGAGCTTGGCGCACTCTTGCAGAAACGGGCCGCCTGATGCTCATGAGGGCGCGCAAAAAACTGAGGCTCGAGACAGAGCGCCTCACATTGCGCGCGCCCATCCACTCTGACTTTCACAGCTGGTCTGCACTGCGCCATGACTCCGAAGCCTATCTCACACCTTGGGAGCCGAGCTGGAACATCGACCACCTCTCGCGCCGCGCCTTTACCAACCGTGTCTACTGGGCGCAGCGTTCCATGTCTGGTGATACTGCGCTCCCCCTTTTCATCTTTCGTCGCGCTGATCAGCAACTCGTTGGCGCAATCACAATAGACAATATCCGCCGTGGGCCCGCCCAAGCCGCCACAGTCGGCTACTGGACAGGACAGAGCTTTGCCCGCCAAGGCTTTATGCGCGAAGCGCTCACAGCGGTCGTACATCATGCTTTTCATGTGATGTACCTGAGCCGTATCGAAGCCGCTTGTCTTCCGGAAAATACCCCGTCGCGCGGCCTGCTTGAGCGCTCGGGCTTCAAATATGAAGGCGTCGCGCAAAGTTATCTTCAAATCAACGGTCGCTGGCGCAACCATGTGCTCTATGCCGCCCTGCGGATGGACCGCCGCGGCAAGACCGATATAGGCTAGCGCCATGATCACAAACCTTACACATGACTTGCTGACAAAGCTGGAAGCGCTCCTCCCCGAAGGCACACTTCGCGAGGCCTCGCCACGCTACCTTGAGGAGCCGCGTGCCAAATGGCAGGGCGTCGCCGCCGCCGTCGCCGCACCCAAAACAGTAGAAGATGTCAGCACAATCCTACGCTTTGCGACAGCGCACCGCATCGCGCTTATCCCCTATGGCGGTGGGACAGGCCTCGTTGGCGGGCAAGTGACATCAACTGGTGCGCCACTCCTCCTCTCACTCGAGCGCATGAATGCTGTCCGCGAAGTGCACCCCTCCGAGAATGTCATTGTCGTCGAGGCAGGCTGCACGCTCCAAGCCGTGCAAGACGCAGCAGAGCAAGCAAACCGCCTCTTCCCCCTCTCCATCGGTTCCAAAGGTACCGCTCAGATAGGAGGCAACCTCGCCACGAATGCAGGTGGCATAAACGTTCTGCGCTACGGCAATACCCGAGATCTGGCCTTGGGCCTTGAAGCTGTTATGCCAGACGGCAGCGTATGGCACGGACTGACGCGCCTGCGTAAAGACAACACTGGTTATGACCTACGCAACCTGCTGATCGGTTCAGAAGGCACACTCGGCGTCATCACAGCGGCCGCGCTCAAGCTCTTTCCGCGCCCAGCCCAAACCGGCACGGCGCTTTTTGCTGTAAGGAGCCCCGAGGCCGCCCTCAAACTGCTCACTCGCTTACGCGACATTGCAGGCGAAAGCATCAGCGCCTTTGAGCTTCTGCATCGCCAAGGGCTTGAGTTCGCTGCCGAAACAATGCCAGATCAGCGCCTCCCCTGGCCCGACCCACCCGAATGGATGGTGCTCACGGAGCTGGGCCTCGCACGCGGACCAACCCCTCAGGCGCTATTTGAAGAGCTCTTCGAAGTCGCTCTGGAAGAGGGCCTGGCTGACGACGGCATCATCGCCCAAAGCGAAGGCCAATCGGGTGAGCTCTGGGGCCTGCGCGAGGCGATCCCGATCGCCAACAAAAATATTGGCGGCATCTCAAGCCATGACATTTCGCTACCGCTCAGCGCGATTGCCGACTTTATTCCTCGGGCCACAGGCGCACTTGCTGCGCATGGCGACTATCGGATCAACTGCTTTGGGCACCTTGGTGACGGCAATCTGCATTTCAATGTCTACCCCCCAAAAGGCGCGCAGCGCGGCGCTTACAAAGAGACGGCAAGCGCTATCCAAGACATTGTGCACGATATCACGGTCGAAATGGGCGGCTCGTTCTCCGCCGAGCACGGCCTTGGGCGCCTCAAAGCTGCTGATCTCGAGCGCTACGGCGATCCCACCAAACTCGCAGCCATGCACAGTATCAAATCAGCTCTTGATCCACAGGGGATTATGAACCCTGGCGCTGTGCTTTTGACTAAAAATTGAAGCGATTCAGGAGCTGTTAACCATCCCAAGGTAATGATGATTCTGTAAGAGAACGGAGTCATGATGCCTGAAGGTTTACATCCTTCCACTCACCCCCCACTCCCACCCACCATGGAAGACG
>NZ_JAQWYD010000105.1:0-14607 GCF_029254145.1 Lentibacter sp. | reverse complement strand
CGTGCTTTATCATCTGACAAAACTCGGCTGGTCCGATGTCATGCTCCTTGAGCGCTCCGAGCTGACTTCGGGCAGTACATGGCACGCAGCTGGTGGCTTTCACACGCTCAACGGCGATACCAACATGGCCGCTCTGCAAGGCTACACCATCCGCCTTTATAAAGAGCTGGAAGAACTCACAGGCCTCTCCTGCGGGCTGCACCATGTCGGCGGCGTGACGCTGGCCGACAATCAGGACCGCTTCGACATGCTTGTTGCCGAGCGCGCCAAGCACCGTTTCATGGGGCTGGAAACAGAGATCGTCGGCCCCGACGAAATCAAGAAAATCGCTCCTGTCACCAATGTCGAAGGCATCATTGGCGGGCTTTACGATCCACTTGATGGACACCTAGACCCCTCAGGCACAACCCACGCCTATGCCAAAGCCGCCCGCATGGGCGGCGCCACGATCGAGACGCACACCATGGTCAAAGAAACCAACCAGCGCCCTGATGGTACATGGGATGTGGTCACCGACAAAGGCACTATCCATGCCGAACATGTGGTCAATGCAGGCGGCCTCTGGGCGCGCGAAGTTGGGGCCATGGCTGGCGTCTATTTCCCCCTGCACCCGATGGAGCACCAGTATATCGTCACTGAAGAGGTGCCCTTGATCCGCGATATGATGGCCGATGGCATCGAGCACCCTCACGTGATGGACCCCGCAGGCGAAAGTTATCTGCGCCAAGAAGGCCGCGGCCTCTGCATCGGCTTTTACGAACAGCCCTGCCGCCCTTGGGCGGTTGACGGAACCAGCTACAACTTTGGCCAAGAGCTTCTTGCTGATGATTTTGACAAGATCGAAGACAGCATCAACTTCGCCTACAAGCGCTTCCCCGATCTGGAAAAAGCGGGGGTTAAGTCCGTGATCCACGGCCCGTTCACCTTTGCCCCTGATGGCAACCCGCTCGTTGGCCCCGTCCCGGGCATGCGCAACTATTGGTCCGCCTGCGGCGTCATGGCCGGCTTTTCACAGGGCGGCGGCGTGGGCCTCATGCTCGCGCAATGGATGGTCGAGGGCGAGTGCGAGCGTGACACCATGGCGATGGATGTGGCGCGCTTTGGGGACTGGATCACCCCGGGCTACACCCTGCCCAAAGTCATCGAAAACTACCAAAAGCGCTTTTCTGTCAGCTATCCAAACGAAGAACTCCCCGCCGCGCGCCCCTTCCGCCAGACGCCCATGTATGACGTCTTTGACGAAATGGGCGCGGTTTGGGGCCAGCAGTTCGGCCTTGAGGTGGTCAACTACTTCGCAACTGGCGATGAGCCGCGCTACGAGACGCCAAGCTTCCGCCGCTCCAACGCCTTTGAGGCCACCGCGCGCGAAGTCAAAGCTGTACGCGAAGCCGTCGGTATCAACGAGACGCATAACTTCGGCAAATACCTGGTGACAGGCCCCAATGCCCGCGCATGGCTTGACCGCGTTATGGCAGGCCGTGTCCCGCAAATCGGCCGCCTGTCGCTCACGCCCATGCTCAGCCACAAAGGCCGCCTAATCGGAGATTTCACCATTTCCTGCCTTGGTGAGGAAGCCTTTCAGCTTACAGCAAGCTATGGCTCGCAAGCCTACCACATGCGCTGGTTTGAACAGAACGAGATGGACGGCGTGACGGTTGAAAACGTCTCAGACAAGCTCACGGGCTTCCAGATCGCAGGGCCAAAGGCGCGCGAGGTGCTCGCTGCCTGCACACGCTCCGACATCTCGACCATGAAGTTCATGGATGTGCGCCACATGACAGTCGGCATGGTCGATTGCCTGGTCCAGCGCGTGAGCTACACGGGCGATCTGGGTTATGAAATCTACTGTGACCCGATGGCCCAACGCGCGCTCTGGCGTACCCTTTGGGAGGCGGGCCAAGACCACGGCATGTTGCCCTTCGGTATGCGCGCAATGATGTCCTTGCGCCTTGATAAGTTCTTCGGCTCATGGCTCAGCGAGTTCTCGCCCGACTATACGGCCGCCGAAACAGGGCTAGACCGCTTCATCAGCTTCAAGAAAAACGCCGATTTTATTGGCCGAGCGGCTGCCGAAGCCGAGCGGGAGGCTGGCCCCGCGCGCAAGCTTTGCGCCTTCGAAGTTGACGCCGACGATGCCGATGTCAACGCCTATGAACCGATCTGGCTGGGCGGCGAGGTTGTCGGCTTTTGCACATCAGGTGGCTATTCTCACCACGCAGGCAAGTCGATTGCGCAGGGGTTTGTGCCCCTTGATCAAGCTCATAACGGTCTGGAGGTCGAAATCGAGATCTTGGGCAAGATGTGCAACGCCCGCCTTATCACCACACCACTCTTTGACGCTGACGGCGCAAGGATGCGCGGCTGATGATCCGCCGCGCGGTCCTTATCCCCGCGGCTGGCGCCTCCTCTCGCATGAGGGGGTGCGACAAACTCTTGGAAGACGTAAACGGCATTCCGTGCCTTGCTCATATGGCAAAAGCGGCCCTCAAAAGCGCAGATCAAGTGATCGTCACCCTGCCCAACGCAGATCATCCGCGCGTAAAATCTCTCACGGGGCTGCATGTTGATATCATGTTTGTCCCGGAACACGCGACAGGCATGTCCGCCTCCTTACGCGTGGCTGCAACAGCCGTCGCTGCGGATGCACTTATGGTCTTGCCTGCTGACATGCCAGATCTCGCCGCACATCTACCCGAGATGTGGCAAGCCTTTCGTGGTCTGCGCGCAGGCGAAATCCTGCGCGCCACCACATCACAGGGGGAAGCAGGCCACCCAGTGATCTTCCCGTCAAATATTTCAGCAGAATTTCAGAGCCTTACAGGCGACATTGGCGCCACACCTATTCTGCAGCAATATGCTTCTCTGGTGCGGCTATATGCTCTGCCACACTCAGTCGCACGCCATGATCTGAACACGCCCGAAGACTGGGCGGCATGGCGGCAAAAATCCAGCGCGGAAGAATAATCTCTTCAATTCCCTGAAATACAATGGTGTCGATCCCGTCACTGATAGACCCTGCGCCGACGCCCGCAAATTCAAGCGCCACAGGCACAGCCAGCTCAGATAAGTCTACAACCCGCACGTTCGCACGTGCTGTGCCGCCCAAGAGATAGCCCGCCCCAAGCCCACCGCGCACATAACTAGGACGAAAAACACCCACATCTTCAATGTCCGGGTGTATCGAGCCATCGCCATAGGCTGGATAGAAGTTTTCAAAATACCCGATCATCTCCAGGCTGCGTCCCTCTGCTCACTGCGTCGCGTTCACGCTAGCGCCCGCTTGCGGCGCGATTGCGGCAAGACTGCGGAATTGGTTACAAAATTTACGCAAATTTCGCCTAATTGGTTAATCCAAGGCAAAGCCCCGAAAGGCCACAGACAGCACATAAAAGACAGGGAGGGCGCACAAAGCACGCCCTCCCCAGCACCCCGATCGTTTGGGGTGCAGCTGCATATTCCAAAATTAATAAAGAGCCGCGCGCCCTGTCAGGCAAAGCGCGCGGCGATACTCGTTACCGAACCAGCAGTTTGGCTTCGTGCTTCTTCAGAGCGCGGCGGGCAGCGGTATAATCCTTAATCCCCTTTTCTATCTTCAGCTCTGGGAAGAGCTGGAAGATTTCGTCGCGCTGCTCTGTTCCGAGCCCGTCGATCACCGACTGACCAGGTTGGAAGCTCTCGGTCCATGCACCGTTGCTCAGCACAACCTCGTGGTTGTCGAACATAAAGTGCACATAGGTGACACCCAGCGTTCCCACTTCATCGACCCCTTTGAGTTCGGTGAGGTGTTTGGCGGCTGCGAGCACTTCTGTCTCCTCAAAGTAAAGCGAGGTACGCTCGTTATTGATCAGGATCCGGTGCTGCGGGCTGACAAGAATGTCATACTCTGGCAGGTTGTTGCCAAGAGCGCCCTTCTGGATGAGGATCGGGCGCAGGTTGGGCGAGCGAGCAAGCTCGTGCCCCGAAAGCGTATTCTGTCCCATCCAACGGATTTCCTGAATGCCGTTGTCACGCGTGATGATCTTGTCACCGACTTGGAGGTCTTCCACAAGGCGCTCGCCCCGCGGTGTCGCAATCGCTGTGCCGGGCGTAAAGCAAGGCACGACGTTTTCGATTTCTTCAAAGACCATCGTAGAGGTGATGTTGCCATCCGCATCGCGGAATTCGACAAACCCGTCTTCACGGTCGGCTGACGTATAGGTCACGTTCAGCGTCCCGCCTGGGTTCTCCGCCTCGGCAGCGCCCGTCAGATCGAGCGTGTCAAAGTCGTTCGGCGTTCCATCCGGACGTACGCCCGCTGGCCCTGAGCCGCCGTCAACAACGTCACCACCGGTGATGTCGATGAAGGTATCCTGCCCTTGGCCACCCAACATCGTGTCAGCACCAGCGCCGCCTGACATGAGGTCGTCACCGACCACACCGTCAAGGAAGTCATCGCCGTCGCCGCCAATCAGCGTGTCGTTGCCGAGTGCGCCAATCGCGGTGTCATCGCCTTCACCGCCAATGATACTGTCGTTACCCGTGCCGCCGATGATGCTGTCATCGCCTGCGCCGCCGTCAACCGTGTCATCACCAGCCCCTGCAACAACGGTGTCGTTGCCTTGGCCTGCAATGACGCTGTCGTTGCCGTCGCCTGCATCCACGAGGTCATCGTCGATACCCGCGTCGATCACATCATTACCAGCGCCGCCGAGAACAGTGTCGTCGTCGTCACCCGTGGTGATGATGTCGTTGCCCGTGCCACCGATCACGCTGTCGCGGTCGTCTTCTGGGTCAGGGTCCACATCGTCGGTCAGAGGTGTGCCGCCTGAGGTGTCGATAACGTCATCTTCCGAGCCGCCGTCGACAGTATCCGCGCCGTCACCACCTGTGATGGTGTCGTTGCCCTGTCCGCCGAGGATGATGTCATTGCCCTCTTGGCCGAAGAGCGAGTCATCGCCCGCTTCGCCGCTAAGGTCGTCATCACCTGTGCCGCCCTGAACATCGTCGTCGCCGTCGCCTGCAAGCACAGTATCAGCACCGTCGCCCGCACGAACGATATCGTCGTTCACATCCTCACCAGGAATAATCTGGTCATTGGCGTCAATAAGGTCGCCATCAGGATCACCCGTGTAACCTGTATCAATCAAATCATCATTGGGCGTGCCCGAAACAATACCCTCTGGCATTGATGGGTCTTGCACCATGACCGTCACCGTCGCGGTGCTCGCGTTGCCCGCAGGGTCCGTGATTGTGTAGTCAAACGTGTCTGTGCCCGTGAAGCCCGTGTCTGGCGTATAGGTCACCGTGCCATCGGCGTTGATCGCAACCGAGCCGTTCAAGGGCTCTGTCGTGCCCGTCACTGTCAGCGCCTCGCCCTCGGGGTCAGAGTCGTTGCCCAGAACCGTGATCACAAGAGGCGTGTCCACATCGGTCGTATCCGCATCATCCGTCGCAACAGGCGGCAGATCACCCTCGCCAACCTGTACGAAAACAACCGCTGAGGAGTAGTTCCCGCCCGCGTCTTCAACCGTGTATTCAAAAGTATCCTGGCCTGTGAATCCGGCACTCGGCGTATAAGTCACTGTGCCGTCTGGGTTTATAACGACGGTACCATTGGCTGGCTCGGACGCATCCACGACTGTAAGAACATCGCCCTCTGGGTCAGTATCATTGCTCAACACGTTGATCACGACAGGCGTGTCTTCATCGGTTGTCGCCATATCGTCCATGGGCGTCGCAGGTGCGTTCGGGCCTGTGTCGCCCACCGTCACAGTCACAGTCGCGGTCGAAATGTTGCCGCCTTCGTCCTCAACGGAGTATTCAAACGTGTCTTCGCCCGTAAAGCCGGCATCGGGCGTGTAGGTCACGGTCCCGTCCGCATTGATCACAACCGAGCCATTCGCTGGCTCCGTTGTGTCTGTCACAGTCAAAGCGTCGCCTTCTGGGTCACTGTCATTGCCCAGAACGTCGATCACAACAGCGGTGTCTTCGTCGGTTTCAGCCGCATCATCCACAAGCATGGCTGGCAGATTGTCCGCAGGGTCTGCAACAGTCACAGTGACAGTCACAGTGCTCAGGTTTCCCTGTCCGTCTGTCACAGTATATTCAAAGCTATCAGTGCCAATAAAGCCTGTGTTCGGGGTATAGGTCACCGTGCCATCGGCGTTAATCATAACCGAACTATTCGCTGGCGCCGTTGTGTCTGTCACAGTCAAAGGGTCACCCTCTGGGTCACTGTCGTTGCCCAAGACGTCTACTACAACAGCTGTGTCCTCATCTGTCAGCGCGCTATCGTCCACCAGAACAGGTGCATCATTGCCATCGGCAGGGCATGTCGAGAAGTGCAAATCAGAGACCATAACAGTCTGTTCACCAACGTTGCCGTTGGCATACTCAATCTCGATCCGCGTGACGGGGCCGGCCACGGAAACAAGAGTTGAGGCTTTAGCATCTTCATAGCCGAAATTCGTGTCACCGTCTGACAAGGTGTTGCCAGTTGCGGTCACATTGGAACCTGTGGTGAACGTCACAGGCAGCTCGTTGCCATCAGGGCCATAGGCGCGAATCGTGACAATGTCTTCGTGAAGGAGCGATGTCGGATCGATATCATTGCCGCCACCGTCAATATCATTGAGGCGGAATGTTACGTTCTGCACGCAATCTTCAAACAAGGCATTTGAGGATGTGAAATCAAGCGTCGTGGTTGATGTGGCATCCACACCGCCTTCGCCGCCTTGACCGGACAGCTTCAGGAAAGACTTGCTGTCAAACGGATCAGTCTCGGCGACATAGCCTGGCGCGTTGAACGTGACGCCAGAGGCCTCTTCGTCCTGTGCATCAAATCCGATGGTGACGTTGATACCGCCGGTGTCGACAGTTTGCGTTGGTTCAACATTGGTGCCAAACGCGCCCAACAAACCCCAATTCAGTACCAGATCAGCCATATCAAAGCCCTCTTTAACAACCTCGGGGAACGCCCCGTCCGCCGATTTTGAACCCCAGGCTCGCGCCTGAAATTCGCTATAAAAATTGCAAAGCCATTTTGGATAGAGGGCGAAAAGACGCCGCAAGTGCCAAGCGCCTTAAGGCACTTGATCAGTTGGCAGCACTCGCCGCATCGTCTGAAAACAAGACTCAGCAGCGCTCTTCGCATCGTCCGATGCTTCGCAGTTCAGCGGTCGCCCCCGTGACCATACTTACTACGCCCCCCAGTTGGGCAAACTCAGTGATAAGGCTATTATGGCTTTGTCGAAAGATAAATTTGTCGGGAAAACAGGCGCATTTCTCCCCCTTCGCCCCTCAGACGTGGGCTTCACAGGTCAGGCCAAAGCCAAAAATTTGCGTATTGTTTCCAAAACCATGTTTTCGAGAATCGCAGACTTTTGCATTGTTTTTCAGAGGAAAAATCGTGTTCAAACCACAAAACGAGCCGAGCGTGAGAAGCTTCAACTGTCAACAATGAAGAAACAATTAACCTTTGGAACATATTCGTGAATTAAATCGAAAGGCGCCCAAAGCCGCCGATTGGATTGATCGCGATTTCGACATGAATGGCGCAAGAGCCTGCGAATTGAACACGCTCCGAAAAAATTGCCACAATCCGAAGGACCGAATCAAACAAAAGAATCATGCAATTTTAAGCAAATCTCACCCGATTCGGCCTCCGCAGCCAGTGCTCTCCTGGTCCAAGCCTTAAGCCGGTCCATCACCTTTCCCCACAGCATGTCATATCAGCCAGTTCAAACAACTGGCCCCAAGCGCAAGAACTTGGCATTAAGATAGAGAGTTTTCGACCCAGCGTGCAGATATGTCAGGCCACGACAAGGAAGCAAGCATGGAACACCTCTATTCCGGACGCGACATCCGCGCCACTTTGCTCTGCCCAAAGACAGAAAGCCCGCGACAAACCCTCTTTGTGACCTTTAGCAATTTTCGGGGCGCGCCATCACTGGAAGATGACGGCTTTGGGCAGGATCTTCTGGAAAAAATGGGAATACCCGCCATACACATTGTCACTGCAGGCAACACTTGGTTTCAAAGTCCAGAGGTCTTTGACCTCGCTAAAACTGTTGTCAAAACGCGCAGCAAGTTCGCCAAAGCCGTCGGCTACGGGTCGAGCATGGGCGGCTACGTTGCCATGATGTTCTCAAACCTTTTGCGCCTTGACGCCACGCTCACCCTTTCACCCCAATATAGCATCCAGCCCGAAAAGGTTCAGGGGGATAGCCGCTGGGCCCATATCGCCAGCGAGCTTGATTTTGTTTTTGATGATATGAACATTGGCATGAGTGCAACCGCCCGCCACAATCTGTTCTATGATCCCTGCACCGCCGACAACATTCATGCGCATCTCTTTGAGAAAAAAGGCGCAAACTGCTTTGCACTCCCTCATTCAGGGCACTCAAGCGCTGGATTTTTGCAACAAGTCGGCATGTTATCAGAGATTGTCGTCGTCGCAGCCAAAGACCCGAGAACAGATTTCAAATCTATTCATCGCATAGCACTAGAGCGCTCGGCGCGATCCGCTCTCTATGCCTTCAATCTGGCACAAGCCAAGCAATCATAGCGCTCAAACGAGACGCGGACCCACGCAAAGCCAGACGCGTGTCTCTACCAATCTTGTGCCTTCTGACAAGGCTCGCTCAATGTGCTGTGGTACCCAAGGCCGGACTCGAACCGGCACGCCTCGCGGCGGGGGATTTTGAATCCCCTGCGTCTACCATTCCGCCACTTGGGCACATTGATTGCCGTTTAGCGCTTTGTTTGCCGCGCGAAAAGTCCAAAATGCATCTAAAGTGAAATCAGCTTGAAACAGACACAAGCGGTCCGCGCGCATTGAGCGCCTCAATATCCATACCCGCCAGCTTCTTATAGGCTCCTGCCGCCTCTTCCAGCTCCACTTGGCTCATCACATCACTGATGCTCTCAAAGCCCTCGGGCGCGCGTTCAGCCACAATATCAAGTACCTTGTCTGGTCCAGCCCCGCGATTGGCGAGCACAAGCGCATTTACTGTCTCACGCCGTATCTCGTCATAGCGCTCCAATGCAGCACCGCCCTGCCCCATGTCGCGCAGCTCTCGCGCCAAAACACGCGCATCAAGGATCGCCTGCGACGCGCCATTGGATCCGATCGGATACATCGCATGGGCTGCATCCCCCAAAAGCGTCATCCGCCCGTGGCTCCAGCGCGGCAATGGGTTGCGGTCGACCATCGGATATTCCCAGACACTCTGCGCCGTGGTGATGATCTCAGGCACATCGAGCCAATCAAACGTCCAGTCAGAAAAAACGCCCAGAAAGTCATCCAAGCGCCCTTCACGGTTCCAGTCCTGTTCGCGCCACACGTAGTCTTCCGCCATGGCCCGGTCCGCAATCCAGTTGATCAGGCAGGTACCGTCCTCAAACTCTTCGATCGGATAGCAGACAAACTTGCAGTCTCGCTTGCCCGCCATCGCCATGGTGCGCCCGCCAAGGAAGCTTGGCCCCCTCGTGACACCGCGCCACATCATAATCCCGCCCCAATGTGCCGCGCCCTCATCAGGGTAAAGCGCCTTTCGCGCCGCAGAGTTGATGCCGTCTGCGGCCACAAAGACACTGCCAGCCGCGCAACCAAGCGTTTCGCCCGTGCTTCGGTCGGCCAGTGTGATTTCAACGCCCGCCGCAGTATCAACCGATCCCGTCACAGCAGCTCCCATCTGGATCACATCAGACCCCGCCCGCTCTATAAGTGCGCGGTACAACAACATCTGCATCCCGCCACGGTGGATCGAATATTGCGGCCAATGATAGCCCGCAAACTCACCTCGTGCCTCGCGCCAGATTTCGCCGCCCTGCGCTGAAAAATACGCCACCTGTTTTGTGCGCAACCCGACCTTGTCAAGCCCTCCTTCAAGCCCAAGCTCAAACAACTCGCGGATCGCATGGGGCTGAACATTGATCCCGACACCCAAGGGGCGAATCTCGCGGACGGCCTCAAATATCTTGAAAGGAATGCCAAGCTGATGCAGCGAAAGCCCGAGAGTCAGCCCGCCAATGCCAGCGCCCGCGATCAAAACAGTCATTATAAATGCCTCCCTACAAATTTTCCCCCATGTTAAAGGACGCCAAAGCCTTGACGCCAGCGCAAAAGCGCGGCCCAATAGGCCAAGGCAGCAAGAATAACAATAAAAACAAAGAGCAGAACAATGTTGCGCAGGCTTTATGACTGGACAATGCGGCTCGCCGAACATCGCCACGCGATGTGGTGGTTGGCCTTCGTGGCATTCATCGAATCCTCGGTGTTTCCCATTCCACCCGATATCCTGATGATCCCGATGACCCTCGCCCGCCCTTCGCGCGCATGGCTCATCGCCTCTGTGGCGCTCACCGCCTCTGTCATTGGCGGGCTCTTGGGCTACGCCATAGGCGCATTGGCCTTTACCGAGCTGGGCCAGCCGATCCTTGAGAGCTTGGGCAAGGGCGATGCCGTCGCCGCCTTCAATGAGCGCTTTAATGATGTCAGCTTTTGGGCCGTGCTCGTCGCAGGCATGACCCCCTTCCCCTACAAAGTCATAACGATCATGTCGGGTTGGGCAGGGATGCCCCTTCTCACCTTTATCGTCACATCTATTCTTGCCCGCGGATTGCGCTTTTTTATCGTGGCATTCCTGCTCTGGAAGTTTGGCGCACCTATTCGTGACTTTATCGAGCGGCGTCTTGGCCTTATGTTCATCCTATTCTGCGCGCTCCTTCTGGGCGGCTTTTATGTGGTGAAATTTTTATGACCTTCTCGCGCCCCAATCTTATCTTGCTTGCTGGTCTCGGATCTGGCGCCATGATGTTGGGCGCGCTCGGCTTTCAACACATTGCAGAGATGCCGCCCTGCAAACTTTGCATCTGGCAGCGCTACCCCCATGTTGTTGCCATCCTGCTCGCCATGATCGGGCTCATAGTCCCAGGTCGGCTCGTGCCGCTCCTCGGCGCGCTCGCCGCGCTCACCACTGCCGCCATTGGCGTGTATCACACTGGCGTCGAGCGCAAGCTCTGGGCTGGCCCCTCAAGCTGTACCTCAAGCGACATCTCAGGGCTCAGTGCACAAGACCTGCTCAACCAGATTATGGCCGCCCCCATCGTGCGCTGCGACGAGGCCCCATGGGAGCTCTTTACCCTGTCTATGGCCAGCTGGAACGCCATCGCCTCCATCGCCCTCACGCTGATCTGGCTGGCTGCGGCAAAGAACAGAGTTTGAGTGCTTGGCCAATGCTTGGCAAGACGGTGGGTTTCACAGCATCTCCAATGACCGCTGCGGGCGGGGAAGCGGACACACGCGCGATGCTGGTGGCACGGCCGAGAGGCGGACAAAGCGACCCTTGTCGGCTCCATCGCCAATGGCCGCTTTTCAGATGTTGCACTGGCGGTAAAATAAAGTGCGGGCGGAAAAGCAGATATTAGCTGCGGAAGCCAAGGAAGTGCTGCGGTCCGTGAAAGCCGACATCCAAGTCTGCTTCAGAACGCGCCTTGGAAGCGGCACCTCGAGTTCGAAAGATGCGGCGTTTTGGGGGGCTTTGGGTCAGACGATCCGGTTTCGGCTTTGTCTTTCCGGGACCAAAGGTGCTTCGCCGACGTGCCTATCATTTGCAGGGCAATCCATCATTAATCTTGCGAGGGCCCTGCAGCGGATCATCATACCCGGCTTGGGAAGGCGACGGTTTGTTTGGAGAAGGTGGCGAACATGTTCTCAACCAAGTTGCTCTGCTTTAGTCGATTAAGTGTTCCTTAAACCTCATACGTTATCTGCTGAAGTGTAAGTCGCGCACACACAAGGCTGGACAACGCAAAACAATGGTCGCCGTAATACGCACAGTCATACGTCTGGGAAACTTCTCGGACGGGATCGCCGATATCGATCCGGACGGGACCGGAAGCGCGGAAAACGCTGCGGCCTTGGTGAGCCAGACCTTTACCGGCGCGACGATGTCGGTCGAGACGATCACCTATTCCGATGGCAACAATGACGGATTCATCGACTTTGACGATACAGTCGGCCCGGGGGGGGACTATATTACGTACGACCTTGGAAGCGGTCCTGTTTCTGAAACCCTCGATCAGGGGGTCTGGTACGACGTCGATATCCTGTTGGGGGACGGTAGCACCTTATCGACCAGTGCCATGATCTTCCAGACGCCCAGTGGTGAGACGTTTCTGAACGAATTCTCGTCGTCACTCGACAATCTCGACATCCAGTCGATCACACCAACGGGCGTCAACAATGCTTTTTTCGGTCGCGATACCACCAGCCGATCTGTTGATAACACGACGGTTTGCTTTGCGGAGGGAACAGAAATCCTGACGCCCGACGGCCCGCGCCCGGTAGAGGATTTCCTGCCCGGGGACGCAGTCCTGACGACCGACGGCACAGCGCGGAAAGTTGTCGCAGTTTTTCGGATGCCGACCAGTCCGACCGGCGCAAGCCTACCTGTCCGCTTTGAAAAAGGTGCGCTGGGTCACAACATGCCAAGCAAGCCCTTGATCGTCACAGCCAACCACCGCATGCTTTGCGCGTCGCGACTCACGCTTAGGATGTTCGACAGTGCGGAGGTCTTCTTTCCCGCAAAACGGTTTGTAGGCCTTCCCGGCGTGGAAAGTTGCAGCGCCTCGACAAAATTGGAATTCTTTCATCTGCAGCTAGAGACCCATTCCGTCATCTGCGCAAACGGGGCTTTAACCGAAAGCTGTCTGCTTGGCCCTGTCGCGGTGCAAAGTCTTCCAAAGGTTCTGCGGACCATGTTTCTGGAACAGGATGTCGGGGCACTGCGGTATCCTGTTCCGGCCGGGCACATGCAAAGGCAATTTCTGCGCAGGCTGGTCAAAAACAGTCGCCCGGTGGTTGAAAGCCAGGCCTGCGAGCAATATTTCAACCTCCTTCACGGACGGACGCTCGCCAAGGTTTGATCTGGAATACTCCAACCCAAAGCTGGCATCGTTTTTCCGTGACAGGTTCCCAGATCGGGAGAGATGCTCCCGGCTGACCCGTCGCCAAGGTTTACCGAGGACCATGCCGAAGAGAACATCCAAAGCGCATCATGCGGCAATCCCTTTGGGCGAGTTGATATTCGTCCCAAGGTACCTGCGGCTCGACAAGGCTGGCTTGGTAATCGAGGAATTAGCCTGTGAAGCTAGGGCGGCTTAGTTCGCGCACCCGACCTCAGGCGCGACTGAAGCCGAGCAGTTGCAGCGAGTGGCCGGTCTGAGGAAGCTACAAAGCAGCGCTTATTCCTAATTTATGTTTTGCGCAAAATTTGAGTTACATGCTTTTTTCAACTCGAGGCGAATGGCAGCTAACTGTGCTGCGAAAGCAGCATGCAGGAACAATGCTGAGGCGACTTTGGGCCGTGATCACCAGGTCAATTTTGCTTCTTTTCCGAAACCGAACTTTTGCTGCGGTACAGAAATTTGGTAGATTGGGCTCAAACCAGCCCTTCGCCGCGGTTGCGACAATGGCGGCTTGCTCAAATTTTCGACAAATGGCCTTTTGGGGTTCTTCAAGATCAGAGGAATCAAGCGGTCTTTTTCAGAACGGCCATCAGCTGTTGAAACTTCTCACCTTGGACGGTCACATGTTTCCTCAGAGTATTACTGGCCAATTCTCCATTTCCCGAACGTATGGCATCGACTATAGCTTCATGTTCCGCCAATGATTGGGCCATGCGGCCCCTGAAACGAAGCTGCACCCTCCGATAGGGTTTTAGGCGATTTTGGAGACGCAGCGCTTCGTTTTGAAGAAAGGCATTGGTGGCACCACGATATATTTCCTGATGAAATCGTTCGTTTTCATCATAATAGCCCGACGCGTCTTCTCGATTGACTGCCGCTTTACACCGCTCATTTGCTTCCGACAAACGTTCTATCCCGTCATCTGTCATGCGCGCGGCAGCAAAGCGTCCGCAAGCCGCTTCCAGCTCAGCCATTGTTTCAAACATCTCCAGCAACTCGACTGGACCAGGTTGCCGAACAAAAACGCCTCTCCGTGGAATCTGTACAGCCATGCCGGACAAGACAAGCCGCTGAAGGGCCTCTCTCACGGGTGTGCGCGAAACTTGATAGTGCGCTGCAAGCTTGATTTCGTCGAGCCTTTGCCCGTCCTCGTACTCACCTTGGAATACAAGCTGTTCAAGTGCTTCTGCGATCTGATCTGCGCGTTTCATTCCCATGTTTTGAGCGTACTATAAGCGCAGACAGGGACGCAAGATAAAACTTTTTGTATACAATATGATTGACAGAGAATTCATTAGCGGTGAAGCTGAGATATCATGTCGCCTTTTTCGTAGCGACAGAACCCAGGGAGGAAACCATGACCAAGAACTTTCTAACGGCCGCCGCCATGGCCGCACTTATGGGCGTTGCTTCTGCCGCGAGCGCCACAGAACTGCGCCTTTCGCACCAGTGGTCCAACAAAGACATTCGCCATCAGGTGGCGCAGATCGTTGCCGACGAGGTTGCAGCCGCCGATGTTGATCTGGAGATCAAGATTTTTGGCTCCAAGTCCCTTTTCAAGCCGCGCGAACAATATCGCCCGCTCAGCCGCGGTCTGTTGGATATGACGGTTCTGCCCCTCAGCTACGCAGGCGGTCAGCAGCCTGCCTTCAACCT
>NZ_JAQWYD010000102.1:0-3886 GCF_029254145.1 Lentibacter sp. | reverse complement strand
ATCAAGGTGGTTTGTCGGTTCATCGAGGATGAGCAGATGTGGCGCGTCAATTGTCGCCAGCATCAGCGAGAGCCGTGCTTTTTGGCCACCTGAGAGTTTGCCCACAAGCGTTTCGGCCTGTTCGGCACCAATGCCAAAGCCGCCGAGGCGGGCGCGCAGGCGCGCAGGCGTTTCGGTTGGGCGCAGGCGGCGGATGTGATCAATTGGCGTTTCGTCAATGAAAAGCTCATCGACCTGATGCTGAGCGAAGAAGCCAACGCGCAGCTTTGATGAGGTGACCATTTGACCCTTCATTAGTTCAAGTCGGCCTGACAAGAGCTTGGAGAGCGTTGATTTGCCTTCGCCGTTGCGCCCCAGCAGTGCGATGCGGTCGTCCTGGTCAATCCTTAGGTCTAGATTTGAGAGGATTGCCTTACCATCATAGCCCACGGCGCCGCCTTCTACGCGGATGATCGGCGGAGAGAGCTCTTCAGGCGAGGGGAAGGTGAAGCGCTTGAGCGCGGCTTCCTGAGGTGTTGTAATCGGCTTGAGCTTGGCAATGGCCTTGATACGCGATTGCGCTTGAACGGCTTTAGAGGCTTTCGCGCGGAAGCGGTCAACAAAGCTTTGGAGGTGGGCTTTGCGAGCTTCGATCTTACGGTTTTCGGAGGCGGCCACAGCGATCCTTGCTGCGCGTGTCTCTGCGAACGTGTCGTAGTTGCCTTGATAGAGCGTGAGCTTCTTGTCTTCCAAGTGCAGAATTGCGCCAACGGCTCGATTGAGCAGACCGCGATCGTGGCTGACAATTAGAACGGTATGAGGATATTTCGCTAAGTAGCTTTCAAGCCAGAGCGCGCCCTCAAGGTCAAGGTAGTTGGTCGGTTCATCCAGTAACAGCAGGTCAGGTTCGGAAAACAACACCGCAGCCAGCGCCACGCGCATCCGCCAGCCACCAGAGAAAGCCGCGCAAGGCTCGTGCATTTCATCGGCCGTAAAGCCAAGGCCCCGCAGAATCGTCGAGGCGCGGGCTTCGGCGCTCCATGCATCGATGTCAGCAAGGCGCGTCTGCACCTCGGCGATCCGCGCTGGGTCGGTGCTCGTATCCGCCAGCAGTGTTGCGCGTTCGACGTCGGCTGCAAGGACTGTGTTCAACAAAGACACTTCATTGCCCGGCACTTCTTGGGCCACGCCGCCGATGCGGGCGCGTGAGGGCAGACTGAAAGAACCGGTATCCAGCGGTAACTCGCCTCGGATTACGCGAAAGAGCGTTGTCTTGCCTGTGCCGTTGCGCCCCACAAGGCCAACTTTGTGACCTGTTGGGATAGAGACCGAGGCATCCTCGATGAGGTTCCGGCCTGCGACTGAATAAGATATGTTTTCTAGCTTGAGCATTTTTGCGGCTTAGCAGAGCTGTGCGCACCTTGCCAGTGCTGAAACGCCATCACCACAAGGCTTGTGAGGAGATCAAAAGGGGCGTAACGCTTGTGCATTAGAACACAGGTTAACAAAAAATGATTTCCGAAACGGGCCTGCGCCAACCCAAGCTTATTACTCTTATTCTCCTCACCGCGATTTCGGTCTTGTCGCTCAATATGTTTTTGCCAGCGCTCGCTCAGATGGCGAGCAGCTTTGAGGTGAGCTACGCCGTCATCTCCGTGGCAGTTGGAGGATATATGGTCGTATCTTCAGCGCTGCAGCTGATCATTGGTCCTTTATCAGACATGTATGGCCGTAGGCCGGTTATCCTTGCAGGAATGGCGATTTTTACTGTGGCGTCTGTGGGCTGTTATTTCGCAAGCAATGTCTGGCTGTTTCTTGTGCTTCGCATGCTACAAGGCGCGGTCATTTCGGGAATGGTCCTAAGCCGCGCCGTTGTGCGCGATATAGCACCGCCGCAAGAAGCCGCTCGGCTCTTGGGTGTGATCGGAACCGCAATGGCGCTTGCTCCGTTGATGGGGCCTGTCTTGGGCGGCTTCCTCGGAGAAACATTCGGCTGGCGGGCAAATTTCATCGCCTATGCGTTCATGGGCGCGCTCATGTTTGCTCTTTCATGGCACGATCTAGCCGAGACGAATCTCACGCCGTCCGACAGTTTCACTGCTCATTTCCGTTCCTATCCAGAGCTTTTTAAGAGTAAGGTTTTCTGGGCCTATTGCTTGTGTCTGATTGGCTCAGTCGGTGGCTTCTACGCTTTTCTTGGCGGAGCGGCTCTTGTTGGGGAGGGACTCTTTGGGCTGACGCCGTCGCAGCTTGGCATTGGTATTGGCTCAATATCTGCGGGCTTCATGCTCGGAAATTTCCTGACGGGGCGGTTGTCGGGCCGTATTCCCATGCTTCGTCTCATGCTGTGGGGGCGGCTTTCGGCGACGTTTGGCCCGCTGGTTATCATTTGTATCATGGCCCTTGGTGCGATGAATTTCTGGGTGATGTTTGCTGGAGCAATTTTTGTTGGTCTTGGCAACGGGCTGACTTTACCGGTTGCCAACGCAGGGGTGATGTCGGTCAATCCACGGTTGGCTGGCAGTGCTTCGGGTCTGTCAGGGGCCATCACTATTCTTGGAGGGGCAGGGGCAACGGCGCTGACTGGCGCGTTTGCGGGAGGTCCGCTTGGGGCTTATGTATTGCTTGGGCTTATGGCGGCGAGCTCTGGGCTTGGGCTTCTGGCTGTGCTTTGGATTGCCCGGCTTGAGCGCGTTTAACATTCGCTTTTCAAAGCGGATGCCGCGTGATAGCAGGGCGCCAAATTAACACGTAGCACAGCAATAGGAGCCTTAAACACATGGCCATTCAACGCACATTCTCAATCATCAAACCAGACGCAACCAAGCGCAACCTCACAGGTCAGATTGCAGCAAAGTTCGAGGCCGCTGGCCTGCGCATCGTTGCTTCAAAGCGCATCCAATTGACGCTTGCACAAGCGCAGCAGTTTTACGGTGTTCACTCAGAGCGTCCGTTCTTTGGGGAGCTTTGCGAATTTATGATTTCTGAGCCAATCGTTGTTCAGGTTCTTGAAGGCGAAGACGCCATTGCGAAGAACCGTGAAGTTATGGGCGCAACAAACCCAGCGGACGCGGCTGAAGGCACGATCCGTAAGGAGTTTGCTCTTTCGATCGGTGAGAACTCAGTTCACGGCTCAGACGCGCCAGAAACAGCAGCAGAAGAAATCGCGTTCTTCTTCTCGGGTCTTGAACTCGTAGGCTAAATCGCCAGACGTCAGGCCTTGCGCTTGATCACACCAATTGCATCAAGGGCCGCCTCAAGCCGAGTGCGGCCCTTGTCATGTTTGGTGGCCTTCAATGCATCAAAGCGCAGACGAAGCTCTTGTTTTTCTTTGCCTTTGCAGTCGTTCCATGGCCGCCCTTGCAGCGCCATGTGCAGCACATAATAAACGATGAAATGCGGCCGGGCGCCCGCTTCCAAGAGCCGCGAATAGGCGGCATCAGCGCCAATTTCCTGAAGGTCTTCGGCAGAGGAGATGCCAACTTCAGTCAACGATAGCTCCATGGCGGGGCCGATATTGCGCAAGCTTGAAACAGGGGTTTTCATAACCTCAAACTAGCCCAGCATCGCGGCCAAGTCACCTCAAAGAGACGCGTAATCTGTGATCACCGGGCGGCTGGAAGTGGGGGATGTGCGGGTTTGTTTGGGGGCTGGGAGCGGTTTTTGCGGTTTGGGCATAAAAACCTCCTTTTCGCGTGATTTTAAAAAAAATTTAAAAAAAATTTATGGCAACGAGCAGGCCAAAATAAGGCGAAATTGTGAAAGGCCAGAGGCCGTGACCTGCGAGGCACAATTTTTGCGCAAAGAGGGGGTTTGAGCGCTTGACGCGGAGAGGGGGTACGCATATGACCTCCCTCACGCTTTGGAGCATCCGAAGTGTGCAGTGAGCGGTTGTAGCTCAGTTGGT
>NZ_JAQWYD010000092.1:0-15199 GCF_029254145.1 Lentibacter sp. | reverse complement strand
GCAAAACGCCGCGTTTCGCTTGGCCTCAAGCAAACACAGCGCAACCCATGGGAAGTCTTTGCTGAGACGCACCCAGAGGGCAAAGAAGTTGAAGGTGAAGTTAAGAACATCACTGAATTCGGCCTCTTCATCGGCCTCGAAGGCGACATCGACGGTATGGTGCACCTCTCAGACATCTCTTGGGATGAGCGCGGCGAAGACGCGATCCAGAACTACCGCAAAGGCGATATGGTTCAGGCCGTTGTCTCGGAAGTTGACGTTGAGAAAGAGCGCATTTCGCTTTCCATCAAAGGCCTCGGTGGCGACAAGTTTGCCGAAGCGGTTGGTGGCACGAAGCGCGGCAGCATCATCACTGTTGAAGTCACATCCATTGAGGATGGCGGCATCGAAGTTGAATATGAGGGCATGAAAAACTTCATCCGCCGCTCAGACCTCAGCCGCGACCGTGCCGAGCAGCGCCCTGAGCGTTTCTCTGTTGGCGACAAGGTTGATGTGCGTGTTACAAACGTAGACGCCAAAACACGTCGTCTCGGCCTCTCGATCAAGGCGCGCGAAATTGCCGAAGAGAAAGAAGCTGTGGAGCAGTATGGCTCATCAGACAGCGGCGCATCACTTGGTGATATCCTTGGCGCGGCGCTCAAGTCAGACGACTGAGACCAGCAATAAGACCTTTGAAGAGGCCTCGCAGTACAAGCTGCGGGGCCTTTTCTTTTGTCGCACTACACCTGCGAATCGGAGGTGGGTGTGGCGAATGTCAGCGCCAGCTTTGTCGCCTTGCTGCGCTGCGGCAGGGAGAGACTGCGCCAAATGGCTGCAAAACCCCTGATTTTACTTCTATTTTTCCGTGATTGAGGCAAGGAAGTAGGTTCCTCAATGAAAAATTTCTTCTATAGTCAGTGAAGAAAAAAAATAAAACTTCTGCCTGGGGAGACAGACTCACATGATCCGCTCGGAGCTTGTTCAAAAGATTGCGGAAGAAAATCCGCACCTCTTTCAGCGTGATGTTGAAAGAATCGTTAATACCATTTTCGAAGAGATTATTGACGCTATGGCCGCGGGCGACCGTGTTGAGCTACGCGGCTTTGGAGCATTTTCTGTCAAGCAACGCGACGCACGGACAGGGCGCAATCCGCGGACGGGCGAAGCTGTGGAGGTTGAAGAAAAGCATGTGCCGTTCTTCAAGACAGGCAAGCTGCTTCGGGACAGGCTGAACGGGAAGTAAGTGATGCGCTTGATCAGGTATGTGTTTCTGGCAATTTTGGCCATGTGTCTGATAACAGTGGCTTTGGCCAACTCAGATGTTGTGACCTTGAACCTTTTGCCGGAAGCCCTTGCGCAGGCAACGGGGTATGGCTTTTCTATTGAGCTGCCTTTGTTTGTCGTGATTTTTATCGGTATCTTGGCCGGGCTTTTGATTGGCTTTGTCTGGGAGTGGCTGCGGGAGCACAAGCACCGCGCTGAGGCCGCGCGCCGCCGTGGGGAAGTGAAGAAGCTTGAAGGCGAGTTGAAACGTATCAAGACTGGCAGCGAAGAGCACGGCGACGAGGTTCTGGAACTGCTTGAAAAAGCAAGCTGAAGTCAGATAGACAGGCAGACAAGCGGGCGCGGGCGAGAGCTTCGCGCCTTTTTTGTGTCAGACGAGAAAGAGCGGGCAGGGCCAATGGACATCAGGGTAAAAATTTGCGGGCTGACGCGCCCAGAAGATGTTGTGGCTGTGGCAGCGGCGGGTGCACAGTATGCGGGGTTTGTCTTTTTTGAGAAATCGCCACGCAATGTGAACATTGAGACGGCGCGCGCTTTGGCTTTGGAAGCCCCTGTTGGCTTAGCCAAGGTGGCGCTTGTGGTGGATGCGGATGACGCCGAACTGGACGCGATCGTAGGGTCTGTGCCGTTGGATATGTTGCAACTTCATGGCCATGAGAGCCCTGAGCGTGTTTCTGAGGTGCGGGCGCGGTATGGCCTGCCTGTGATGAAGGCGGTGGGCGTGGCAGAGGCGGAGGATATGGCGCAGATAGCGCTCTATGAAGAGGTGGCGGACCAGCTTTTGATTGATGCAAAGCCGCCCAAAGACGCGGATTTGCCTGGTGGAAACGGTTTGGCTTTTGATTGGCGGCTTTTGTCGGGGCGCAAATATTTGCGCAAGCCCTGGATGCTGGCAGGCGGGCTGACGCCGCAGAATGTTCGCCAAGCGGTCCAGATGACGGGTGCGCGGCAAGTGGATGTGTCTTCGGGTGTTGAGGCGGGTGCGGGCGTGAAAGACGCCGGAAGGATCGCGGAGTTTGTGGAGGCTCTACGCTGATTTCGAATTTGCTTTGCAAATCCGACCAGGCGGGGGGCCAGCCCCCCGATTCATAAGCCATTGGGCTTATGAATTCTCCCCCCGGGATATTTCTGGAAAGAAAAAGCTGGGGCGGCGGCTTTTGCGTGCCTTTGTCTTGCTCTTGGGCGCGGGGGCATTTACCAACAGTCAAACGCTGACAGAGAGGGCATCTTATGGCCGACGATCTTTTCAACTCCTTCATGAACGGGCCTGACGAAAACGGCCGCTTTGGCGACTTTGGTGGGCGGTTTGTTTCCGAGACTCTGATGCCGCTGATCCTTGGTCTTGAGGCCGAATATGAGAAAGCGAAGACGGACCCGAGCTTTTGGGCTGAAATGGACGATCTTTGGGCCAATTATGTGGGCCGTCCGAGTCCGCTTTACTATGCTGATCGGCTGACCCAGCATCTGGGTGGCGCGAAGATTTATCTCAAACGGGACGAGCTCAACCACACTGGCGCTCATAAGATCAACAACGTTTTGGGGCAGATCCTTTTGGCGCGCCGCATGGGCAAGAAACGTATCATTGCTGAGACAGGTGCAGGACAGCACGGCGTGGCCACGGCGACGGTCTGTGCAAAGTTTGGCCTGCAATGCGTTGTTTACATGGGCAAGCACGATGTTGAGCGTCAAGCGCCGAACGTGTTCCGTATGCGCCTTCTTGGTGCGGAAGTGATCCCTGTAACGTCAGGGCGCGGCACGCTGAAGGACGCGATGAACGATGCGTTGCGCGACTGGGTCACGAATGTGCGCGATACGTTTTATTGCATTGGCACGGTCGCTGGGCCGCATCCTTACCCTGCGATGGTGCGTGATTTTCAGAGCATCATTGGTAAAGAAGTGCGCTGGCAGCTCGCCGAGCAGGAAGGCGAAGGGCGTTTGCCTGATACCTTGATTGCGGCGATTGGCGGCGGCTCAAATGCTATGGGGCTGTTCTATCCGTTTCTGGATGATCCGAGCGTGAACATCATTGGTGTGGAGGCCGGCGGCAAGGGTGTGAACGCCAAGATGGAGCACTGTGCGTCTTTGACGGGCGGGCGGCCAGGCGTTCTGCATGGCAACCGGACTTATCTTTTGCAGGACGATGACGGGCAGATTCTGGAAGGCTTTTCTATCTCTGCGGGCCTTGATTATCCAGGAATTGGCCCTGAGCATTCGTGGTTGCATGATACGAAGCGCGCGCAATATGTGAGCATCACCGACAAAGAGGCACTGGAAGCCTTCCAGCTGTCTTGTGCTTTGGAAGGGATTATTCCTGCACTTGAGCCGAGCCACGCGCTGGCGCATGTGATGAAGATTGCACCAAAGCTGCCGCCCGAGCATATCCTTGTGATGAATATGTGTGGCCGCGGGGACAAAGACATCTTTACGGTCGCCAAGCACCTTGGCTTTGATATGTCTGATACAGAAGGGCGCGAAGCCGACTAAGGCTTTGCCGACAGGTATGAAAAGGGCTCATCGTTGGTGAGCCCTTTTTTGTTGCGTATAAACTCGGGTTTATGTGGCTAAACCGCATGTGTAGTTTGGCCAACTTAAACCTGGGGCCTATAGAGGAATTGAGCCAGATGCACTTTTCTCAACTCAACAAGCGAGACTTGTTGAACGCAATTGAGAAAAGGACGACCCCATGAAACGCATTCTTATGACCACGACAGCACTGGTTCTTGGCTTCTGTGCGCAGGCCAACGCCGGCACTTTTGAGGAGGCTGCTCTCGATACCTTTCAAGAGCAGGGCTATTCCAACATTGATGTCAGCACGAGCGGCAATCAAGTGAATGTGCAAGCGGTCAAGGAAGGCGTTGTGGTAGATATCACCTATGACAGCGACACAGGTGCCGTGATCTCGCAGGACGCCTCTTATGCCGATGACAACGACAGCCACGACAGCAACGACAGTCATGATGATAACGATGGTCACGACAGCAACGACAGCCACGATAGTAGCGATGATGACGGGCGTGACGGTGACAGTGATGGTCACGACAGCGATGGCCATGATGGCCACGGTGGCGACAGCGACAGTGGCGGCCACGGTGGCGACAGCGACGGCGACGACTGAGGCTGCGCTTAGCGTTGCTTTGCCAAGTCAGGCGTGATCCGTTAGCGTCGCGTTGTTGAAAAATGTAAGCTGGCATTCGAAAAGCGGATGCCAGCAGTTTTGTAGGACATGGGAATGTATCGTCGAATTAGCATCATATTAACCGTCCTGGTTGCTCTGTCGTTCGCACCATTTGCGGCACATGCAGACAGCAAAGGTGACGCCTTTGCAGCCAAAGTGGCAAGCCAGCTCAAAGAGCTAGGGTATTCCACTGTCGAGGTATCGCGGACCTTTTTGGGCCGCATCCGCGTCGAGGCGACGGGATCTGCTGGCGAGCGGGAAATCATTTTCAACCCGCGCACTGGTGAGATACTGCGAGACTTTTCAAAATCTGGACATGGCGGGCTCTTGACGTTGCCTTCAGGCGATGGGGGAGAAGATGGCAGCGACGTCGCTGGGCAAGAGGGCAGTGACGACGGTGGTGGTGACCACGGCGACGGCGACGACGGTGGCGATGATGGTGGCGATGATGGTGGAGACGGAGATGGAGATGGTGATGGTGGGGATGACTGATCAGATCCACTCGCCAAAAGAGCGGGGCAACGCATGAAGCAGGGTAAACTGGTTGTTCTCTTAATGCTCCTGCAAGGGGTCTGCGCTGTTTTCTTCGTGTTTGATATTCTTGCTACGCTTCTGGGTCTGCGCGCTACTCCTATTAGTTGGCAAACGCGTGAGCTCTTGGAAATTGGTGCCGCAATCGGGCTTGTGCTGGGCGTCATTCTGGGCTGGATCGCGCTGCGGCGCTCGCTCAATCGGTCGCGCCGTGCGGAAGAAAGCCTGCGCACTGTGCGCCGAGAGTTCAGGGACCATCTGGAACAGACATTTGTGTCTTGGGGGCTGACGCCAGCCGAGCAGGATGTTGCCCTTTTTTCTCTTCAAGGGTTTTCTATCGGTGAAATGGCGCGTTTACGCGACAGTTCGGAAGGTACGATCAAGGCGCAAAGCAACGCTATTTATCGCAAAGCTGGCGTGAGTGGGCGGGCGCAACTGCTGAGTTTGTTTATTGAAGATCTGCTTGTTCCCGAACCTGACATAATGGAAAACAACGTCTGCCAAGCTTGAAGGCTCGAGCTTTAACCCCTGGGCTCAGCGTGCTCTTGAAGGACCCTCAGGGGGACAATGTCGAGCGCGCGGGCGTGCGTGGCTGCCAGCGAGACTTTGGGGGCGCAGCCTTCGTCATGGGCTTGCAGGAAGCGGGCGGCGCAGAGGCACCAGCTGTCGCCTGCCTTAAGGCCCGCAAAGCCGAACTCGGGGCGCGGTGTGGAGAGATCATTGCCGACGTATTTTGAGAAGGCGAGGAACTCGTCTGTCATGATGGCACAGACGGTATGGGAGCCTGTGTCTGCCGCGCAAGTGTTGCAGGCGCCATCGCGGAAATACCCTGTGAGCGGATCAGAGGAACAATGCGCAAGCGCCCCGCCGAGGACATTTATCGGTGCATCAGGTGTCATTGGGCTGCCTCTGCTATGGCGCGAAACATGGCGGTGTTGGATAAACTTACGCCAGCTTCGCGGAATTTTTTATCGGCTGAGTTGATCGCGATCACCACGCCGAGGGGTTGGTTGATGTAGATGTACTGCCCATAGATGCCGCGGGCAAAAAACTCGCCATCGCGGGCGTCGGCTGGCATCCACCATTGGTAGCCATATTGTGTATTGCCTTTCACCGTTTTGGCGGAGGGACGGGTGCTCTGGGCGATCCAAGCTGCGGGGACGACTTGCACACCGTTCCAAAGGCCGTTCTGGGCGATCATTTGACCAAAACGGGCGTAATCTCTTGTTGTGAGATTGAGGCCACCGAGTACGAAGGCTGTTCCGTAGCCGTCTGTGACATAGTAGGGCGCTTGCTCGAGCCCGAGGGGGGCGATGATGCGCTCTGAGAGAAGCTCTGAGATGGGGCGGCCCGTTGCGCCGCGGATGACCATCCCCAGAATGTGAGTGTCAATCGAGACGTATTGCCAGCTTTTGCCTGCTGCGGCATTTGTCTCTGTGAGGCCAGCAGCAAAGCCGTCCATGGACTGGCCAAGCGCCAGAACGCGCCCCATTTTGTTGATGTCAGACCAGAAGTCGAGGTAGTCCTCATTGAAGCGCACACCGCTTTCCATCTGAAGCACATCTTCAATACGTGCGCCGTCATAGGCTGTTCCGAGAAGGGCGGGGGCATATTGGGTTACGGGGTCATTGACTGAGCTGATTGTGCCGTCTTCCAAGAGCACGCCGAGGAGGGCAGAGAGGAAGGATTTGGCCACAGACCATGAGATACGGCGATCGTCGGGACCAGTGCTTAGGTAGTAAGCCTCGTGGCGTAGAAGACCGTCTTTGAGCACCACGGCGCTTGTTATGGCGCGCTCTGTCACCCATGCGTCATAGGTATCTGGCAAAGTGATGGGCTGGCCAATGATGAGCGCAGAGACTGGGGCGTCCCCGCGTGGCACAGGCGCCGAGAGGAACATTGTGTCCATATGGGAGAAGTTGTGCACGATCTTATCGGCGGAGAAGAGCGAGTTCACCGCCAGCACGCGTGTAATTTCTTCGCGTTTCCAAGCATAGAGCGCGCCTGCAATGAGGATCAGCACAAGAAGTGTGCGGCCGAGCCATTTACCGAATGTGCGCATGATGCCTCCGTTTTGAAGAAGCGTAAGGGGCTTCGGGACGCGCCGCAAGGGGGGCTATTTGAACTTGTCCATGAGCTTCTGCATTGGGCTGCGCGCGTCTGGCGCAGGCGCCTGATCTGAGGCTTGGGGTGTGTCTGAGGGCTTCGCTTTGGCGGGTTTTTCACGAGGCGGCTGTACGCGCAGTGCCACCGCGTTCATAAAGCGCCCTGTGTCGCCTTGGGCGAGGGCAGGAGCGCCGTCGGCAATGCCGCGCAAGAGATCATCAAGCCAGCCAGCTTCCGCCTTGGCGAAGTCGTTGAGAACATAGCGCGCGACTGCGTCTTTATGGCCCGGATGGCCGATGCCGAGGCGGATACGGTGATAGTCAGGGCCGATGTGGGCATGGATCGAGCGCAGGCCATTGTGACCTGCGTGGCCGCCGCCGAACTTGGCGCGGCATTTGCCGGGGGCAAGATCAAGCTCGTCATGAAAGACGGTGATGTCATCGGGTGTGAGTTTGTAAAATCGCATCGCCTCGCCGACGGACTGGCCTGAGAGGTTCATAAAGGTTTCGGGCTTGATCAGCACGACTTTGTCTGAGCCAAAGCGTCCTTCGCTGACGAGGCCCTGAAACCGCGACTTCCAAGGACCAAAGCCATGAGCGTTTGCGATTTCATCGAGTGCCATAAAGCCGATGTTGTGACGGTTCTGGGCATATTTTGCGCCTGGATTGCCGAGGCCGACGAAGATTTGCATGGGAGCCTTTCACACGCTGGTTGTTATTGTGGTTTAGGCATCTGGGCCCTAAGATTCAACCTGTGTGAGTGGGAGTGTGGTGTGTGGAGCGTTTTGAGCTGAATGGTGTGGCATTGGTTTGCCCTGAAGGACAGCTGACAGATAAGATCCGCGGTAAGCTTGCCTCGGGAGAGTATGAAGGCTCCGAGGCGCGTGCCGTTTTGATGCGGGTAAAGCCAAGGCAACGTGTGCTCGAACTGGGAGCGGGACTTGGGTATATCGGCGCGCTGGCTGCCCGGATTGTCGGTGCTAAGAATGTGACCTCTGTCGAGGCCAACCCCGATATGATTGTGGCGATCAGAGCCAATTATGCGCTGATTGGTGTGGTGGAGATTGATCTGCGCCATGGAGCGGTTGTGGGGCAGGACTATGAAGGGCATTCGCTCGCTTTTGCTTGCGCCAAGCAGTTCTGGGCCTCGCGGATTGCGGGGGTAGGGGACGCGGGCGTCGGCGTCGTGGATGTGCCTGTGCTGAGGATTCATGCTCTTCTGGATGAGGTGAAACCTAATTTTGTGATTATGGATATCGAGGGTGCGGAGCAATATCTCTTTGATGCCAAATGGCCCCGTTCTGTGAAACATGTGGTGATCGAGTTGCACCCAAAGCAATATGAGAGTGGCAAGGTGATCAAGCATATCGTGGATATGCTCTCGCGCTCTGGCCTCACCTATGACCCTGTCGCCTCGCGCGGCACGCTTCTGGCGCTGCGGCGGGTTTAGGCGCTTGTCTTGGGCAGGGTTGACTCCCCTCACTTATGTAATAATGTAATTACATGATTACTAATGATGACATGGATTCGGTCTTTCAGGCATTGGCGCATACCACGCGGCGCAAGATGATGGATATTGTGCGCGCGGAACCGAGGATCAGCGTGGGGGCCTTGGCGGCGCATTTTGATGTGAGCCGTATCGCTGTGATGAACCATCTCGCGGTGCTGGAAAAGGCGGGACTGATCTTGAGCGAGAAGAATGGGCGCATGCGGCGTTTGATGCTCAATGTGATGCCGATTGCCGAAATCCATGCGAGATGGACGGATGTTTACAGCGCCTATTGGTCAGACCGAGCGCTGCTTGTGAAGCAGGTGGCCGAGGCGGCAGCGGGGCGCACCAAAAGGGAGAGTGAGTGATGAGTGAGCCAGAATTTTCCAAAGCGATGCACAATCGCAGTTTTATCAATGCACCGATTGAAACGGTCTGGAGTACGCTTGTCGCGACGGATGCGCCGCTACCGTTTTTCTTTGGAGCGATCTGTCAGACCCCTGAACGAAAAGTGGGTGCGAAGCTCAGGATGGTGCACCCCAATGGCAAGATCGTCATGGTGGTGGGAGAGGTCTTGGAGTTTGACCCGCCCAACCGCTACGCGCATACCTTCCAGATGACCAATATCGACGAGCCGCCTTGCAAGGTGACCTATGTGCTGAGCGAAAAGAACGGTGGCACAGAGTTTGACCTGATTATCGAAAACGCGGTTGTCGGCAGCAAGCTGCTCAAGGAGATGAAGGGTGCGCAGGGCTTTATTGCGGGCAATCTCAAGGCACTTTGCGAGACGGGGCGACCTGCATTCTCGGGGCGTATGGTGGGCCTTTTGGGGCCGATCTTCGGACTGCTGGCCAAGAAGAGCCAGCGGATTGAGAACTGGCCTCTGGAGTGAGGCCAGCACTTGGGGCGCGGGCAGCCAACCCAACTGAGTGAAGGATATAAACATGACGATCACAGATATGACGGCGCGGCCTTCGGGCAGGCGCTGGGCCGTAGCGCTCGGCCTTTTGGGCGCGGTTTGGTATGGCTTTGGCCTTGTGCAGATGGGGCTTGGCGTCACGCTGGACACCGAAGCTGCCGTGGCCGCGGGGGCTATGACAGCGGAGCATGCGGGGGCTGTAGATGGCACGCCAGCGCTCATCTGGCTCGCCTTTGCCCTTGCGTCTGGTGCGGGCCTTGTCGGGGCAGTTCTGCTGGTGCTTGGCAAGCCCGCTTATGGGGTGTTTTGCACATCCCTGTCAGCCGCTGCCGTTTATTATCTTTGGGTCTACGGGCTGTCGGGGACGGGGGCCGCGCGTCCAGTTGGGGAGGCGATCATCGGAAGTGTTGTCGTCACGGTGACGCTGGGCTTTACAGTCTTTGCCAGCAGATTGCGCAAAGGATAAAACAAAAAAAGCCCGCCGATGAGGGCGAGCTTTTCTGATTGGTTGGCAGTGCCAGCTTATTCGGCTGAATCGCCTTCAGCTTCTGCGTCAGCCGCTTCTTCATCGTCGCCAGCTGAGCGCAGGCTTGATGGAGCTGAGATGTTGGCGATGACGAAGTCACGATCAACAGTTGGCTTTGCGCCTTCTGGCAGCGTTACATCAGAGATGTGAACGATGTCACCAATGTCGAGGCCGGTAAGATCGACTGTGATGCTCTCAGGGATATCGCCCGCTGTCACCATAAGCTCGACTTCAGGGCGAACGACTGTAAGAACGCCGCCTTTCTTGATGCCGGGTGCTTCTTCTTCGTTGATGAAATCAACGTGGATGAAGAGAGCGATTTGTGACGTGCGGCGCAGGCGCAGCAAGTCGATGTGCGTTGGCAAGTCTTTGACAACGTCGCGCTGCACGTTACGGCAGATCACGCGCACGTCTTCCTGACCTTCAACCTTGAGGTTGAAAAGGGTCGAGAGGAAGCGGCCTTCTTTGAGCTTTTTCAGAAGCTTGTTGAAGGGAATGTTGATAGGCAAAGGCTCACCTTCGCCGCCATAAACGATTCCGGGAACCATGCCGTCGCGGCGTGCCTGACGAGCGGCGCCCTTGCCTGTCCCCGTGCGTGCCTCGGCGTGAAGATCTGGGATCTGTCCAGCCATGTTGAATACTCCATAAGTTAGGGCGGGGATCCTCCAAGGCTGTATCCCCGCGTGAAGGCTGGGCGATAGCTGGTTTGGGCTATATTGGCAAGGGGTTTTGCCCCGATTTTCAGCGTTTTTAGCTGTATTCCAGTTCCAAGTGCCCTCCCGCCTTTAGAACGCGAGCGTAGAGTGCATAATCGTCTGCACGCGCAGCGCGGAAGCGGCCCTCTGTTTCGGAGGTGATTTCGGTCTTGATCGTGGGAGAGGTATTGGCTTGCTTGAGGGCAATAGGGCGCCCGAAGCGCTCTTCGAGAAAGTCGAGTAACACGGGCATTTGCTCATAGGCAAAGAGATGGTGCAGGGGCAATGTGCCGTTCTTAAGAGAGAGGAATTTGAACTGCGTGCCCACATTGACATGTGGCAGCTTCGGGTTGTCCAGCGCATCGCGCACATATTCATCAAAGCTCATGCCAGAGGAGGATTTGGGGCTCGACAGCAAGACCTCGCGGGTGCGGTATTTGTACCAGCTGCGCAGATGATCAAGGGGGTCGCGGATAACAGCGATACGTTCTGGCGTGAGCTTGTAAGCATTGCGCAGAAACGGCGCGCAGTGCTTGTCAAAGGCGGCTGCAGACATGTGCTTGCGCCGGCCCTTGAACAAGATATCCGCCTTGCCGCGCAGAGCCGCTTCGAGTGCGGTTGTACCTGTCTTGGGCACGGCCAGCATCGCGAGGTTTTGTTTGAAAAAGATCTGCACGTTTTACCCGCCTTTTCACAGTATTCTAGCCAGCTTAGGCTTAGATCACGGGTGTGAAAATACCCTTTCTTTATGGCCCAATCTGGCCCGCGTCTGCGGGCAAAGCCCCCAGCTGTTTGTGTGCGAAGGACGTGACATGCAGCCCTTATGTCTGCCAGTCGCCTTCAAAACCTTTGGGAATCATGAGGATGTCGCGGTTGACGTCCTTGATGTCTGTCTTGCCGCATAGCGCCATGGAGACATCTAGCTCCTTGTGTATGACTTCCAGCGCTTTCGTAACACCTGCTTCGCCCATTGCGCCGAGGCCATAGACAAAAGCGCGGCCAATGTAGGTTCCCTTCGCGCCCATCGCCATGGCTTTGAGAACGTCTTGTCCCGAGCGAATGCCGCTGTCCAGATGGACTTCGATCTTATCGCCCACAGCATCCATAATGGCGGGGAGCGCGCGGATCGAGCTGAGCGCTCCATCAAGTTGGCGGCCTCCGTGGTTGGACACGATGATCGCATCAGCCCCAACATTGAGCGCTTCGATCGCGTCGCGGGCATCAATGATGCCTTTGATAATCAGTGGACCGTCCCACATTTTGCGAAATGCGCGGATGCGATCCCAGTCAAGCGATTGGTCAAAGGCTTCTGATGTCCATGTGGTCAGTGAACTGGCGTCTTCCACACCTTTGGCGTGGCCCACGATGTTGCCAAAAAAGCGTCGTTTCGTGCCGAGCATGCCAAGGCCCCACTGAACCTTAGTCATCATGTTGGCGACAGATTTCACTGTCAACTTGGGCGGAGCGGAAAGTCCGTTTTTGAGGTCTTTGTGGCGTTGGCCAAGGAGCTGCAAATCGACTGTGATCACGGCGGCAGAGCAATTGGCGGCTTTTGCGCGGTCAAAGAGGCGCTGCATGAAGTCATCGTCTTTGAGCGTGTAGACCTGCATCCAGAAAGGTTTTTCTGTGTTTTCAGCCACATCTTCGATCGAGCAGATCGACATGGTCGATAGCGTGAAGGGCACGCCAAATTTTTCGGCAGCGCGTGCGGCTTTGATCTCTCCATCGGCGTTTTGCATGCCTGTCAGACCCACGGGTGCGAGGGCGACCGGCATGGAGACGTCTTGCCCGATCATCTGTGTCGCAGTGCTGCGACCCGCCATGTCAATGGCAACGCGCTGACGCAGGTAGAGCTTGTCGAAGTCAGAGGTGTTCTCGCGGAAGGTTTGTTCCGTCCAGCTGCCGCTTTCACAATAGTCGTAAAACATGCGTGGTGTACGGCGCTCGTAGATGCGCTTGAGATCGTTGATATTCGTGATCACGGGCATAACGGGTCTCTCTCGCTAAAATTGGTATGAAATGGTTACCAATACATAGGGTTTCCTGCAATCGAATTTACCGTTGTTTAGGGCCGCTTAAACTTTGCGCGGCTAGGGTCTGCTGGAGAAAAAAGGAGACCTCTATGAAGGGCGTAATTTTTGTTGAGCTGTTGCGTATGGCCGAAGCCAATGCTGGCGAAGAGCTTGTGGATGAGGTGCTTGACAGCCTGACGCTTGAGAGCGGCGGTGCTTATAGCGCGATTGGAAGCTACTCTTGCGGCGAGCTGTTCAGTCTTGTGGGAGCCTTTAGCGAGCGGCTGGATGCGCCTGCGGAGGATTTGCAGAAGATGTTCGGGCACTGGATGTTCAGCTATTTTGTAGAAAATTACGGGGAGTTTTTTACCGACAAAAAGTCGGCTTTTGATATGTTGGCTTCAATAGAGAATAAAGTGCATGTGGAAGTGCGCAAGCTTTACCCAGACGCCGAACTGCCATCGTTTGAGACGCTTCAGACTTCAGAAACGGAGATGAGTATGACCTATAAATCTGCGCGTCCGCTTCAATCATTTTGCCACGGTCTGATTGAGGCCTGCCTGAGCCATTACGGCACACCTGGTGTGATTTCTGTCGATGACCGCTCTGATGGACACCCTGCGCATGTTGTATTCTTGATTGGTTTGGAGAAGGCCTGAGGGTGCGCGCTGAAAGGCATCATATGGCGCAGGCGGGCCGGGTTACGCGTAATCGCTATGAGCGCGAGAGGGCCGCACGGCAAAGTGCTGAGCGGCTTCTGGAAGCGAAGAGCCGCGAACTTTTTGAGGCTAATCAGAGGCTTATGCAGCAAGCGCAGGCGCTTGAGCTGGCGGTGACCGAGCGGACCCGTGAGGCAGAAGAGGCCGCGCAGGCCCGCGCGCAGGCCGAGGCTGCGAATGATGCCAAGTCAAGCTTTCTGGCTTCGATGAGCCATGAAATCCGCACACCCTTGCATGGCGTGTTGGGGATGATGAGTGCGCTCGACAGCACGGCGCTCACAAACGAGCAGCGCGATTTATTCGAAGTCATGAAAGAGGCGGGCTATGTGCTGCGCACTGTTGTGAACGACATTCTGGACCTCAGTAAAATTGAGGCGGGGCAGCTCGAATTGAGCAATGCGGCGTTCTATTTGCCCAACGTCTTGAAAAGCCTGAAGCAGCATTTTGGTTTGAGTGCTTCTGCGAAGGGGTTGACGCTCCTGTTTGACACAGATGCAAGTTGTGAGCGGTGGCTTTTTGGCGATGAATTCAGGCTCCGGCAGGTTTTTGGCAATCTTTTGTCCAATGCGGTCAAGTTCACGGCACACGGCACAATTCTTTTGAAAGCAAGGGTCAGGCAAGAGGCTGGTGGCGTTTATTGTCTGGATGTCTTGGTTGAAGACACGGGTCTTGGACAGAGCACTTTTGCACGGGATGGCCTCTTTAAGCCTTTCGCACAAGCCGATCCAAAGATCGCCCATCGCTTTGGGGGCAGCGGCCTAGGGCTGACGATCACACGGCGTATATGTCATTTGATGGGCGGGGCCATCACGCTGGATGGGGAGGAAGGCAAGGGAACGGTTGCAGAGTTTCAGGTGCGCCTCAAGTCAGCAGAGCCCCCTGAGGCGCGCACTCACTGCTCCGATCTGGCGAGCGCGGAGGCGCTTTTAGAAGCGCGCAACTGGACCATTCTTGTGGTGGATGACAGCGCGTTAAACCGTAAAGTTGTGGCGCAATACCTTAAACGCTATAAATTGACGGTCTTGGAGGCCGAGGACGGCGTGAATGCCGTTGACCTGTGGCGGCGCACCAAGCCGGACTTCATTCTGATGGATATCAATATGCCTGTGATGGGCGGCATTGCGGCAGCCTTGCGTATTCGCGAAGAGGCGATCGAGCGCGCCGAGCCACGTGTTCCTATTGTCGCGTTGACGGCAAATGCGATGTCGCATCAAGACAACGACTATCTGGACGCGGGACTCGATGCCCATATTGCAAAACCTGTGGGGCGTGCGGAGCTTGTCCGCGTGATCGGCTCGTTCCTGTCGCAGCGTGTGTCGCGCTGTTAAGCGCGGTGGGCCCCATCGGCCAGTGATTTCACAAAAGCGAGGACATCCGCGGGTGTGTCGCCATTGGCGATCCGATCAACAATCGCGGAGCCAACCACTGCGCCATCTGCAACACTGGCAATGGCTTCTGACTGCGCGGGTGTTTTGATGCCGAAACCCACAATGATCGGAAGATCAGTCTTGGATTTGATCCGTGCGACTTCAGGGGCAACATCTTCTGCCTGCGCCTCGGCGGAGCCTGTAATTCCTGTGATTGAGACGTAGTAGACAAAGCCAGATGTGTTTTGGAGTACTTTGGGCAGGCGGGCGTCATCTGTTGTTGGTGTGGCCAGACGAATGAAGTTTAGGCCTGCGGCTTGCGCGGGAATGCAAAGCTCGACATCCTCCTCAGGCGGAAGGTCCACCACGATCAGCCCGTCGATCCCTGCGGCTTTGGC
>NZ_JAQWYD010000072.1:0-2791 GCF_029254145.1 Lentibacter sp. | reverse complement strand
GCCTCAACGTAGCCATCGTAGAGCGGGAACACATGGGCGGTATCTGCCTCAACTGGGGCTGCATCCCGACAAAGGCGATGCTACGCTCCTCCGAGGTCTTTCACCTGATGCACCGTGCCAAAGAGTTTGGCCTCTCTGCTGACAATATCAACTATGATCTTGAGGCTGTGGTCAAACGCTCTCGCGGCGTCGCGAGCCAGCTTTCAGGCGGCATTTCCCACCTGATGAAAAAGAACAAAATCACGACCGTCATGGGCGAAGCCACCGTGACCGCCAAAGGCAAGGTGAGCGTCAAAACCGAGAAGGGCGCCGAGGAGCTGACTGCCAAGCACATCGTCCTCGCCACAGGCGCGCGCGCCCGCGAGCTGCCTGGCCTTGAGGCCGATGGTGATTTGGTCTGGACCTACAAACACGCGCTCACACCGCCGCGCATGCCCAAAAAGCTCCTCGTCATCGGCTCTGGAGCGATCGGCATCGAGTTTGCAAGCTTTTATAACACGCTCGGCGCCGACACGACGGTTGTCGAAGTTATGGACCGTGTCCTTCCCGTAGAAGACGCCGAAATAAGCGCCTTCGCTAAGAAGCAATTCGTCAAGCAAGGCATGAAGATCATGGAAAAAGCCATGGTCAAAAAGCTTGACCGCGCCAAAGGAAAAGTCACAGCTCACATTGAGACGGGTGGCAAAGTCGAAACCCAAGAGTTTGACACTGTCATCTCCGCTGTCGGTATCGTCGGCAACGTCGAAGGCCTCGGCTTAGAGGCGCTCGGCGTGCAGATCGATCGTACGCATGTTGTCGTCGATGAATATTGCCGCACGGGTGTCGAAGGTCTCTACGCCATCGGCGACATCGCAGGAGCGCCATGGCTTGCGCACAAAGCCTCCCACGAGGGCGTCATGGTCGCCGAAATGATCGCAGGGCAGAAGCCCCACGCCGTGCGCCCCGAAAGCATCGCCGGCTGCACCTATTGCCACCCGCAGGTTGCCTCTGTTGGCTATACAGAGGCCAAAGCCAAAGAGCTCGGCTATGATGTCAAAGTGGGCCGCTTCCCCTTCGTGGGCAATGGTAAGGCGATTGCTCTAGGCGAACCTGAAGGCATGGTCAAAACGGTGTTTGATGCCAAAACAGGCGAGCTTCTCGGCGCACATATGGTCGGCGCTGAAGTGACTGAGCTGATCCAAGGCTATGTCGTTGGTCGTCAGCTTGAAACAACAGAAGAAGACCTCATGCAAACGGTCTTCCCACATCCGACCCTTTCTGAAATGATGCACGAAAGCGTGCTAGATGCGTATGGGCGCGCCATTCATTTTTAAGGGCGAGTACAATGGTTTCTCTAAATCGCGTGATGATGAACAAGTCTTCTTCAGCGTGGTTTAAAGAGCTGCCCCTTGAAAAGATGGAACTCGCTGAAATCTCTTGCAAATGGGGCCGGCGGTTTGAGGCGAAAAGTTATGAGCGCTTCAAATATCCCGAGCACGATATCTGCCTTGGTCCCTATACGGATGCCCAAGGCAAGATGCGCCAGTTTGATATGATCCTCGCCAATCAGGTCTGGGAGCACCTTGATCGCCCCTTTACCGCGCTTTGTCATGTCTATGACATGCTGCGGGACGGTGGCTATCTCTGGATCGCGGTCCCGTTTTTTCTCCCCTATCACGCGGCTCCCAATGATTGCTCTCGCTGGTCCGCACGTGGCCTCAAAAACCTGCTGATTGAGGCAGGCTTTGCCGAGGCGCGCATCAAGTCCGAAGAGTGGGGCAACCGCGCCGCTGCCGCGCGCAACCTTGAGCCAGACTGGCCGCCTGTCTATGATCCCGCCACAGACGATCTCACAAATGATCCTAATTTTCCGATCTGTGCTTGGGCCTTGGCCCAAAAGACTTAGGCCGCTTAACGCTGAATCGCGCCGCCCGCGGCCTGCCAGTGGCTGAGGCCTCCCAAGTTGTGCACTTCAGTATAGCCAAGCCTGCGCAGTGTCATAACGCCTTGGGCCGATCGCGCACCACTGGCACAATAAAGCGCTATGGGCCTTTCAACGCTAAGCGCTTTGTGGCGGGCGCGGTTTGCTGGGTCCGCGGCCTGCGCCAGTCGCCCCAAGGGGAGATGTAACGCACCTTGCGCAGAGCCTGTTGCGGCCAGCTCGCCTTCCTCACGCAGATCAATCAAGACCATGTCACCCGCTGCAATCCGCGCCAAGAAGGGCTTGGCATCGCTGCGTTTCAAAGCTTTCAAAAAGGCAAACATATCAGTCTCCAGAAAACGGGCAGGGCGGGCGTGCCTTGACGCAAAGGTGACACATAAATTCAAACAATGGAATGTAAAAAAAGACGCTGCTTTGCACGAGATTTCATCGGTTTGATAAAAACAGTCGTAGAACCTATGCCTGCCCTGCAGCGTGTTCCCGCAATGTTCTCATTTTGCGGTTGGAAGTTACACGGAAGTTAACTACACCTGAGCCGAGAAACCATCTGGTTTAAAGAAGGCAGGGGCAAGCATGGCCGAACTCAAATACATCGAAGTGCGCGGCGCGCGCGAGCACAATCTCAAATCGATTGATGTTGATATCCCGCGGGATCAGCTCGTGGTGATCACTGGCCTGTCTGGCTCTGGCAAATCTTCGCTCGCGTTCGACACGATCTATGCCGAAGGCCAGCGCCGTTATGTTGAGAGCCTTTCGGCCTATGCCCGCCAGTTTCTTGATATGATGGAAAAGCCCGATGTCGACCACATCAGCGGCCTTAGCCCCGCCATTTCCATTGAGCAGAAGACCACAAGCAAAAACCCGCGCTCT
>NZ_JAQWYD010000064.1:0-12637 GCF_029254145.1 Lentibacter sp. | reverse complement strand
CGAGCGTCTCACCCAAATAGGCAGTGATTTCGCTGTCTTCGCCGCGGCCCGTCTGGCCCATCTGTGTGATCCCAGCCACCTCTGTCGTGAACCGTACACAACGTGTGCAAGAAATGCAGCGGGTCATGTAAGTTTCAACCAGCGGACCGAGGTCCAGATCGTCCGAGGCACGCTTTGGCTCGCGGAAGCGCGAGAAATCCACGCCATAGGCCATAGCTTGGTCCTGCAAATCGCACTCGCCGCCTTGGTCACAAATCGGGCAATCAAGCGGATGGTTGATCAACAAGAACTCCATCACACCCTCACGGGCCTTTTTGACCATCGGCGAATTTGTCTTCACAACAGGCGGTTGCCCCTCGGGGCCAGGGCGCAAATCACGCACCTGCATAGCGCAAGAGGCCGCAGGCTTTGGCGGGCCGCCGACAACTTCCACAAGACACATACGGCAGTTTCCTGCAATGCTGAGGCGCTCGTGATAGCAAAAGCGTGGCACTTCAACGCCAGCTTCTTCACAGGCTTGAATCAGCGTCATCGCGCCGTCAACTTCTACCTCTTTTTCATCAATGATGATCTTGCGTAAATCGCTCATGTCGTCTCACTTCGCTCTCAGCAGGCTTCCGATCGTGCTGCCATTTTCAATCTCGGCGTTGCCAAGCTTGCACAAATCAGCAGCTACTTTCGGGTTCAACCCTTTTGATTTTACATAGTCTTCGCCTGCCGCTCTAAGACGCGCCTTTTCAGCGTCACTCTTGCGATAAGCATTAATCTCATTGTCGCTATACCCAAGGGCATTGGCGCGTGTTTTCAAATCCCAAAGAAACGACAGCCCCTTGAGTTTGCGCTCTGCGATGCTATCGCACTTTTCAGAAATCACGAGCGCAATGCCGACGTTCAACATCTGATCGTCAACCTCTTTGACATCGCGCAAGGCCGGCTTGGCCACAGCCATCGTTCCAGCCAAAACGCTCCCTGCCAAAACAGCGCTTACCAAAACAGTTTTACTCGTCCACATATGATCATTCCTTTTCTGGAGGCTCGAAGGCACAGACACACCATGCCCCTTCCCTTCAGAAATGGTCCCGTCCAAGGCTGCTATGCAATAACAGCCACGCGCTGCCTCTGACGGAGCGGTGTCCTTAGCTATATGATCAGCCAGTCTCACCATGTTTTGCAGCGCCCGTTCATAGAGAGCGTGCCGCCGTCAAGCAGCTCAACAGTCTCAGGGTCGGTGTCGGGGCTCTGCCCTGTCCAGGTGATATCTGAAATGCCATATTGCGCGATACAGTAGCGATTGGCGGCAATTCGACCCGCTTCCAAAGCCCCCTGCACACCACGGCTCGCACCGCGTACAGTCACCGAGAAGTTCGCACGGTCGTCACTGTCCCGTTGCAACTTGCCTTTGAAGACATTCCCTTCATACGCATAGCCGCCTTGACCGGAGACGACGCCTTTGGCGCGCTCGCAGCTAGCAAGTGATAGGCCCAGCAGGACACACAAACTGATTTTTGCTACACGGTTCCGCATCAGAGCACCTTAATCTTTCTACGCTTGGTCAGCGTCAAATCAAAGCCAACACTCGGATCTTTGCAAATGATCGCTTTGGCCATGCTCGTCCAAACTGGGCGGTTAACTTCGGCCGCAAATTGACAAACAGCGCGGCTCACCTCCGCCCAAATGCCATAGTCATCACAAAGCATAACGCCGTCATCTGCCAACAAATCCCAATAATTCCGGAAATCATTGAGACAAGCATCATATTCATGGCTCGCATCGATATGGATCATATCCGCCTTAACGCCGAGCCGCTTCAAAGCATACGCCGCAGAGTTCCCATCCATCGGAAGCGGGATGATCACATCTTGCATACCCTTGGAGTGAACATTCGCCAGAAATGTCTCATAGAGCGTCGGATATCCGTTACGGGGGCTCAACTCGGCACGCCGCCCTTTTGAGGACAGATGCGCCGAAGACCCAAGCCAAGTATCAATCGCAACAATCTCTGTTCCAAGTCCAAGCTTCTTGGATTGCACCGCCATGTGAAGAGAGGACATCCCTTTCCAGACGCCAAGCTCGAGTATAAGCTTTGGCTTAAACTGTTCGAGCAGCGCGCGAAAAAACGCATGTGTCGAGTTCCAGCCAGAGAGATCGACACGGGTTTCATCAAACACATAGGTCGCGAAAGCATCCTCAAGCCCAAGGGTGTCGCGGATCGAAGGCGTGTTCACGTCTTTCATTCTGCCGCTACCCCACATTGCTTCGCCTGCCACTCAGAAGCACCTTCAAGGGCGTCCCAACCAAAGGCAAAATCGCTATCTCCCTGCGCCTTTAGGTGCTCAAGCCGCGCCAGCGCTTCTTCAAGTGTCGGCTTATGGCCATCAGCCACATGCCACATCACAAAATGCTGCTCCCCCAAAAGCTCGAACCACTCGGCACGGCGCTCGTAAAACTGCTTGTGCACGGTGTTGAACGCAAAGTTGCGCAAGGAGTCAGCATCTTCCCACAACGTCAGGTTCGCCACAAACTGCGGATCGTCGCCAATACTGTTCTCGGTATTGCCTGTTCCTGGCTCGCCCGAACCTTCCATCATCCATACAAAGCCGGGCATGCGTTTGCCCATTCCGTTCACACGGTCAAGATTGGCCATGAAATCATGTACCCGTGGATCATCCACGGAGGCATTCAAACGGCCAATATTGAGCTCGGCGAGATGCATAGTTACTCCGCCGCCATCGCTTTTGATTTGATACGGTCTTCAATTTCGCCACGGAAATTCTTGATAAGCCCCTGAATAGGCCAAGCCGCCGCATCACCAAGCGCGCAAATGGTATGGCCTTCGACCTGCTTGGTCACATCCCACAGCATGTCAATTTCTTCCATACTCGCATTGCCTTCAACAAGCCGTTCCATCACGCGCATCATCCAGCCTGTGCCTTCACGGCAAGGCGTGCATTGTCCGCAGCTTTCATGCTTGTAAAACTTAGCCAAGCGCCAGATCGCTTTGATCATGTCGACTGAGTTATCCATCACGATCACAGCCGCCGTGCCAAGGCCCGAGCCCAGCTCACCGCGCAGATAATCGAAATCCATGATCGCGTCTTTCATGTGCTCGCCGCGCACACAGGGCACTGAGGAACCACCAGGAATAACGGCCTGAAGGTTGTTCCAACCGCCGCGTATACCGCCGCAATGCTTCTCAATCAGCTCTTCAAAGCTGATGCTCATCTCTTCTTCGACAACACAGGGGTTGTTCACATGGCCAGAAATGGCAAAAAGCTTCGTTCCCGCGTTGTTTTGGCGACCAAAGCTTGAGAACCAGCTCGCGCCGCGGCGCAGGATCGTCGGAACGACAGCAATACTCTCAACGTTGTTAACGGTCGTTGGGCAACCGTAAAGACCCGCCCCCGCTGGGAATGGCGGCTTCATACGCGGCATGCCCTTTTTGCCTTCAAGGCTTTCCAGAAGCGCGGTTTCTTCACCGCAGATATAAGCGCCTGCACCATGGTGCAAATAGATGTCAAAATCCCACCCGCTGCCACACGCATTCTTGCCAACAAGACCTGCGTCATATGCCTCGTCAATAGCTGCCTGAAGTGCTTCCTTTTCGCGGATGTATTCACCGCGAATATAAATGTAGCAGGCATGGGCTTGCATCGCGAAGCTCGCAATCAGGCAGCCCTCAATCAGCGTATGCGGATCATGGCGCATGATTTCACGGTCTTTACATGTACCTGGCTCGGATTCATCCGCGTTCACGACCAAGTAAGAAGGACGACCGTCGCTCTCTTTGGGCATGAAGCTCCACTTCAGACCCGTCGGGAAACCCGCACCGCCGCGTCCGCGCAAGCCGCTGGCTTTCATCTCGTCGATGATCCAGTCACGGCCTTTGCCGATAAGCTTGTCGGTCCCGTCCCAATGTCCACGCGCCTGCGCGCCGCGCAAGGTGCGCTCGTGCATTCCGTAGATATTGGTAAAGATACGGTCCTGATCTTTGAGCATGCCTTAACCCTCTTTGTCCTGGCGCTTACGCCAGAGCTGCAACGTGACAACCAGCGCCCAAACGAGCGCGCCAATCGCCGCAAAATCTATCAAGAGCGCGTAGCGCCCCGGAAGCCCCAATTGAGGCCCCAACCATTGAGCAGCAAGCCACAAAATCATTGCACCAGCGATAACGAGTGAAACAACCCGCCCTGCCCGTCCCTGCTTTTGATCCTGCTCACTGCTCACAGCCATGTCCTATCAAGCTTTCTTGTTCTTCTTAGAAAACTCGGTCTCACCGCCCGCCGCGAGTATCTTGGCTTGCGCCATCCAATCGTCGCGTTCGATGCGGCCTTTAAAGCGCAGGCGGCTGTCGACCCATTCGATCTCGGCCTTGCCCCATTTTTCGATCTGATCAAAGTGCCAGAAGCCCATGTCATTAAGAGTTTTCTCAAGCTTGGGACCAACACCACTGATAAGCTTCAAATCATCCGCGCCCGACTTGCGGGGCGCGCTCAGCGTACGTGGCTTTTTCTCACCAGCAGGCTTCGCTGCTGCTTTGGCAGTTGCTTTGGCCGCAGGCTTGGCTGCCGCTTTCGCTGCAGCCTTTGGAGCCGCCTTGGCTTTGGTCGCTGGTGTTGTTTTTGCCGCAGCAGAAGCTTTCTTTGCAGCAGGCTTGGCTGCCGCCGCTTTCGCAGTGGCTGGCTTAGCGGCTGCGCCCTTAGCTGGGGCCTTCGCGTCTGAGGCCTTCGCTGCAGCAGCTTTTGACGCAGACTTCGCTGCCGTCGATTTGGCAGCTGTTTTCGCAGCAGGCTTGGCCGCCGCTTTCGTTGTCGTGCTCGCCTTCGCACCGCCAGTTTTAGCCGCAGTCTTGGTCGCTGCGGCTTTGCCCTTGGTTTTCGCAACTGTGCTTTTCGCGGCGGGTTTGGCAGCGGAAGCCTTGGCTTTCGCTTTCGGGGCAGATCCTCCACTTACCAAAGTGGCAGGCGTTGAGGCAGAGGCGGTGGCAGCCGTCCCTGACTTCTCTGCCTTGACTTCAGCTGTGCGCTTCTCGTCCGCAGCCCGCGCGGCAGCGCTTCCGTTGTCTGCTTTCGCGGATGAGGCCACTGCCCCAGTCGCTACAGCTGCTCCGGCGGTCGCCGCAGCAACTTTGGCGGTCGCCGCAGCAACTTTGGCGCCGGATGTATCCGACGCGACAGCAGCATCATGTGCCGCGCTCTTACAGAACAGCGTGCTGAGAACTAGACCCGTAAATATGCCGACCGCAAGGCCAACCATCAACGCAGCAATTGGACCGACAGCCTCTTGGCTCATTGCAAAGGCAGCGATGCCCGCAACAAGTCCAATCAGCCAACAAACCCAACCACAAAAACCCAAACCTGACGTATGTTTCATTTTACTTCCCCCTTGCCGGAACCATTCGGCATTGCACAATTATTTTTTACTCTTCATGGAAAATTCAGTTTCACCACCCGCCGCAAGAATACTGGCTTGCGCCATCCATTCATCGCGCTCGATGCGGCCTTTAAACTTGAGGCGGCTGTCCACCCAAGCAATCTCCTCACCCGTCCATTTTGCAATTTGGTCAAAATGCCAGAAGCCGAGTTCATTCAACGTTTGTTCAAGCTTCGGCCCGACACCGCTGATAAGCTTCAAATTATCCGCGCCCGCTTTACGCGGCGCTGTCATGGTGCGTGGCTTTTTCTCTGCCTCAGCGCCAGTTTGCGCCACCGGCTTATCAGAGGCCTTGGCCTTTGACGCGGGCTTCGCGGCAGCGACCGATTTGGCCGGCGCCTTGACCTTCGCCGCAGACTTGGGCGCCGCTTTGGCCCCTTTCGCTTTTCCAGCCGATTTATCCGTGCGATCAAGCCATGGCGTCAAAATCGGAACCTCGGTCCCGTCAATCCGCTTCACTGTCTCACCGAGATCCACAGCAAGCTGCGCACTCGCATTATACTGTGTCTTGCCGCTGTCATGTTCCACGAGAGATGTCAGCCCAGACAAAGGCTCAGCCGCGTAACGTCCGTTTTGCGGACCCGGCACAGGCACGCGCCCCGCAGCAAGCTCGTCAATGATATTGCCCAAGCCCTGAGCTGTGAGATCTTCGTAATAATCCTTACCGATCTGCGCCATAGGAGCATTGGAACACGCGCCCAAACACTCGACTTCTTCCCAAGAAAAGCATCCATCCTCTGAAAGCTGGTGTGGCTTCGCAGCGATTTTCTCTTTGCACACGGCAATCAAATCTTCAGCCCCGCAAATCATGCAGGACAGCGTCCCGCAAACCTGAATATGCGCAACAGAACCAACAGGTTGCAGTTGGAACATAAAGTAAAAAGAGGCCGCTTCGAGCACGCGGATTTGTGCCATCCCCAGCATATTGGCAACTGTCTCGATGATCGGACGAGTCACCCAGCCCTCTTGCTCCTGCGCACGCCACAACAGCGGAATGACCGCACTCGCTTGGCGGCCTTCGGGGTATTTTGTGATCTGCGCCTCGGCCCACTTTTGGTTTGCAGGCGTGAAAGCAAAGCTTTCTGGCTGATCATGATAAAGACGACGAAGCATCAGTTCTTCTCTTTCTTTAGTAGCTTAAAAACCGACAGGTTCACCTGTCGATCTCCCCAAACACAACATCCATAGTCCCGATGATCGCAGCAACATCGGCAAGCTGATAGCCCCGCGCGATATGGTCCATGGCCTGCAAATGTAGATATCCCGGAGCGCGGATTTTACTACGGTAAGGCTTATTTGAGCCATCAGACACCAGATAGACGCCAAACTCGCCCTTCGGCGCTTCAACACAGACATAAGTCTCGCCTTCGGGCACATGGAAGCCCTCGGTGTAGAGTTTAAAGTGGTGAATGAGCGCTTCCATCGAGGTTTTCATCTCGGCGCGCTTGGGCGGCGTAAGCTTGCCCCGCGCAAGAATGTCGCCCTGCCCGTCAGGCGCCCGAAGCTTGTGGCAAGCCTGAATCATGATGTGTGCCGACTGGCGCATCTCTTCCATGCGCATGAGGTAACGGTCATAGCAGTCGCCGTTCTTGCCCACAGGAATCTGGAATTCGAATTCATCATAGCATTCGTAGGGCTGCGCGCGGCGCAAATCCCACGCCATACCAACAGAGCGCGCCATGACGCCCGACATCGCCCAATCCAGAACGTCCTGCTCGGTGATCACACCGATCTCGACATTGCGCTGTTTGAAAATGCGGTTCTCGGTCAGCAAGCCACCAAGGTCTTCCAGAAACTTCGGAAAGCCGATGGCCCACTCTTCGATATCGTCAATCAGATCAGGCGGCAGGTCTTGGTGGACGCCGCCAGGACGGAAGTAAGCAGCGTGAAGGCGCGCACCACAAGCCCGCTCATAAAAGACCATCAGCTTTTCGCGCTCTTCAAAGCCCCAAACAGGCGGCGTGAGCGCTCCCACGTCAAGCGCTTGCGTTGTCACGTTGAGCAAGTGGTTCAGAATGCGGCCGATCTCGCAATACAGCACGCGAATAAGGCTCGCACGGCGAGGCACTTCCACGCCTGTCAGCTTTTCAATCGCCAAGCACCAAGCATGCTCTTGGTTCATCGTGCCAACATAATCAAGGCGGTCAAAGTACGGAAGATTTTGCAAATAGGTCCGGCTCTCCATGAGCTTTTCCGTGCCACGGTGCAGCAGCCCGATATGCGGGTCACAGCGCTCCACAATCTCACCGTCCAGCTCCAGAACAAGCCGCAAAACGCCGTGCGCCGCAGGGTGCTGCGGGCCAAAGTTCAGGTTAAAGTTGCGAATTTTCTGCTCGCCCGTCTGGGCGTCGTCAAAGCTCGTGCCGTCCATCATTTCGCGCCCTCGCCTTTTTCATCACCTGGAAGGATGTAGTTCGCGCCCTCCCACGGGCTCATGAAGTCAAACTGCCGATACTCTTGCACCAGCTTAACCGGTTCATAAACAACGCGCTTTTGCGCCTCGTCATAGCGAAGTTCAACATAGCCTGTTGTCGGAAAATCCTTACGAAGCGGATAGCCACGAAAGCCATAGTCCGTCAGAATACGGCGCAGGTCTGGGTGACCGCTGAAGAGAATACCGAACATATCAAAGACTTCACGCTCAAACCAGTTGGCACTTGGGTGCACATCTGTGATCGACGGCACGATCTCATCCTCACGGATCGCCATTTTCAAGCGAATACGGTGGTTCTGAAACATGCTCAGGAAGTGATAGACAACCTCAAACCGCTTGGGGCGCTCGGGATAGTCTACAGCCGTCAGGTCAACCAAGGTCGAAAACTTGCAAGCGCTGTCTGTCTTTAAAAAGTCGACAAGGCCCGCAATATTCGCAGGGGCCACATCCACGCTCAGCTCACCAAAGCTCACATCCCAACCCAGCACACAATCGGGCCGTTTGGCTTCGATCAACGCGCCCAGCTCTCGCAGCTCTTCGCTCATATATCTCTTCCTCTCGCCTGCGCTTAACGCGCAATCGTTCCTGTGCGGCGGATTTTACGCGCCAGCTGCATGATCCCGTAAAGAAGCGCTTCCGCCGTCGGAGGGCAGCCTGGGACATAAATATCCACGGGCACAATCCGATCACACCCACGCACCACAGAATAGCTGTAGTGGTAATAGCCACCGCCATTGGCACAAGATCCCATTGAAATCACATAGCGCGGCTCTGGCATCTGATCATAAACCTTGCGCAGCGCAGGGGCCATCTTATTGGTCAGCGTCCCCGCCACGATCATTACATCTGACTGGCGCGGGCTGGCGCGTGGCGCAATCCCGAAGCGCTCCGCATCATAACGCGGCATCGAGGTGTGCATCATCTCGACAGCACAGCACGCAAGACCAAAGGTCATCCAGTGCAGCGAGCCCGTGCGCGCCCAGTTGATCAGGTCCTCCGCTGACGTCAGCAAAAAGCCCTTATCTTGCAACTCGGCATTCAAAGCCTGCGTCGAAGTTTCTTTGTCCACACCGGCCGTGTTGAGGCCCGTTTGGATGCCCGTTGAGGTCATGACCATTCGAGCGCCCCCTTCTTCCATTCATAGGCAAAGCCAGCTGTCAGCACAGCGAGGAAAACCATCATCGACCAGAAGCCAACCATGCTGATGTCTTTGAAAGCAACAGCCCAAGGAAAGAGCATCGCAATTTCCAGATCAAAAATGATGAAGAGAATCGACACGAGATAAAACCGCACGTCAAATTTCATCCGGGCATCATCAAAAGCGTTGAAGCCGCATTCATAAGCCGAGACCTTTTCAGGGTCAGGGTTGCGCACTGCAAGAATGAGGGCAGCAAGGATCAAAACAAGGCCTAAGCCGATGGCAATAACAAGTAAGATCAGAATAGGGAGGTATTCCCGCAGCATCTCTTCCACGTGAGGCTCCTTTCATGCGCACATTCGCGCATAGGTGTGGCAGCTTTTCATTGCAAATGGGTTTACTCCCGCCCCATGTCATGGTCAACCGACAGAGCATTACATTCACTAAAATCTATATGTTGCGGTGAAAGCCTCAAAGTGAGCGCTCTGTTGCGCTGCTCCCTCCCTCTCCTTCACTGAAAGATTGAGGCCAATACGGCAACACACGCACTGCGCTCAGCACGGCACAAGGCGCGCCAAACAGAAGAAGTGTTGACCTAAATTTTTAAGGCCACAAGGATCACAAGGCCAAACAGACCAGGGCCTCTGGCCTCAAAGCACCCAAGGCGCGCGGCGCTTTTCAAAAAACGCTGCAATCCCTTCACGCGCTTCTTCGCCTTCCCAAGTCTCAACCAGACGATCAATTGTCGCCTCGATAATTGCCGGCGTAATCGCAGGTCCAAGACTGCGCGCGAGCGCTTTTGACGCAGCCACGGCTTTTGGCGCTGCCGCCAGATACGGCAAGACTTCTGCATCCACGGCAGCGTCAAGTGAATCTGCCTCGACAACCCTTGCCAGCAGATTCAACTCACGCGCCTCCTCTGCCCCAAACAATCTCGCCGACATAAACACACGCCGCGCTTTATCTTCCCCCATCCGAGCGAGAACATAAGGGCTGATCGTGGCAGGAATCAGTCCAAGCTTCACTTCGGTCAGGCCAAATTTTGCCTCGGGGACGCCAAGCGCGACATCAGCGACAGACATCATCCCGATCCCACCGCCGAAGGCATTGCCCTGAACTCGTGCAATCAAGGGCTTGGGCAACTCATTGAGTGCATTGAGCATCATCGCAAGCTCACGCGCTCCCTTACGCCGCGTCTGGGCATCCGCCGCCATCTGGTCTTGCATCCAGCGCAGATCACCACCCGCGCAAAAGCTCTTGCCCTTTGCGGCCAAGACAACCACGCGCACAGCATCATCCGTGCCAAGAGCTTCCGCTGCCCCTGTCAACTCGCGGATCATCTCGGCGCTCAGCGCGTTGTGTTTGTCTTCGCGGGCCAGCCAGAGCGTGGCCACACCGCGCGCATCTGTTTCAATCTCGATCGTGTTATACATCATCCTGCTCCTTGCGCATCGCGCGCGCCATATCTGCGGCACGGATCAAGACCGCACGGTCCAGCCCAGTTTCATATCCAAGATCAACAAGTCTGTCATGCACAGCCTCTGTCGCTACATTGCCCGCAGCACCAGGAGCATAGGGACAGCCACCAAGCCCACCTACAGCCGCGTCAAACACCCTGACACCGCGCCCCAGCGAGGCCTCAATGTTGCTGAGCGCGCGCCCGCTCGTGTCGTGATAATGCCCGGCAAGCTCACTCGCAGGTATCTCCTCAAGCACAGCCGCCAGCATCGCATCGATTGACTCGGGGCGCGCCTGTCCGATGGTGTCGCCAAGGCTGATCTCATAGCAGCCCATCTCGCGCAGCGCTTTCGCAACGCGTGCCACAGCTTCAGGCGCTGTCGCTCCGTCATAGGGGCAATCCGTCACACAAGAAATGTACCCCCGCATTGGCTGCCCTGCCGCCTTAGCGGCCTCAGCCACCGGCGCAAAGCGCTCAAGACTTTCGGCAACGGTTGCGTTGATATTGGCCTTCGAAAACCCTTCCGAGGCCGATCCGAAAATAGCAATCTCATCTGCCCTCGCCGCCAACGCGCCTTCAAAGCCGCGCAAGTTCGGGGTTAGCGCCGCATAAGAGACGCCTTCCGCGCGCGTGATCCCTGCCAAGACATCAGCACTGTCCGCCATCTGCGGAACCCATTTGGGGCTCACAAAACTCGCAATTTCGATCCGTTTGAAGCCCGCCTCAGACAGACAGTCCACCAGCGCAATTTTCTCTTCTGTCGGGATTTGGCACTTTTCATTCTGCAAACCATCCCTCGGGCCGACTTCAAAAATTTCGACAAATCCGCTCATGTGTCGCTCCGCTCAGGCAAGGGCCAGGGCGCATAAAACGCCTCTGTGTAAAGCTTCTGTTCACCAACAGCCATGGTCGCGGCAAAGCTCGAGCGCTCGGTGATCCGCTCATACCAAGCTGAAAGCTCAGGGTAGTCGTCACTCTTCACGAAATGCCGGCCAACATAGACCGCCTGCCCAACCGCAATATCAACCGCCGAAAAGCCTGATGTCAGCAGATAGTCACGGTTCTCGACAGGTGTAGATAGTCGCGCTTCGATCGCCTCATAACACTTCGCCAGACGCTTTGCCTCAAGCTGCATAATATAGGGCGAACGCATATAATCCTCGTACAGCATAATATGCTGCTGCGTCAGTGCTGCGGCATGAACCGTTACCGTCTCGGCAAAATGCAACCACGTCAGCCACGCCATGCGATCAGGGTTGCTTGGCTCGCGGCCCAGATTACGCTCTGGAAAGCGTTCGCAAAGATATTCAATCATCGCGCCGCTCTCAAACATCCTCTCGCCCTCGATCTCCATCGCAGGCACGCGCCCCGCAGGGCTCAGCGTGAGAAATTCAGGCGAACGCAGGCCGCGGTCAAACGGATGTACCTGCACCTGAAAATCAGGCACTTCCAGTTCGTGCAGCAACCAGAGCACGCGCATAGAACGACTTTGAGGGACGTGGTGGAGCGTGATCATGCCGCCGCCTCCGCGTCTTCTTCTTCCAGCCGAATGAGGGCAGCCCCTGCTTCCACTTGGGCTCCAGCCTCACAGAGCACTTCCGCCACAATCCCGTCACGCGCCGCCAGAAGCGAGTGCTCCATCTTCATGGCTTCCAAAATCGCGAGCCGATCGCCCGCTTTCACAGGCTCGCCTGCTCGGGTAAAGACAGCCTTCACAAGTCCTGGCATCGGCGCCTCAATAAGGGCTGCGCCAGCACCGGCAGACGCCGCGCGCTCCAAAGGATCAATCACATCAAAGGAAACGCCATACTGCGCAAAGACATAGGCCTTGCCGCCCTCGAGCATCGCATCAGGCGCCAGCTGCCCATTGAGCCGCCAACGTCCTCCGACACACCGCGCCTCAACACGGGTGTCGCCAAAGCTCACGTCATGTGCCGCTTCGTTCAGACTTTCTACAACAACGTCAAAGCGCTCGTCTTTAAAGCTCAAGCTCACCTGCCGCTTCATCGCGGACCAGAGATGAAAGCCAGTCGGCCAGCCTGCGCCCGTAAGCCCAAGCGCCACCAAAGCCGCCAACGCGCGCACCTCATCGCTTGGCAGAGGGGCTTGCACAAGGCTGTCCAGATCGCGGCCAATCAGCCCCGTGTCCACTTCACCAGCCGCAAAGCCCTCATGA
>NZ_JAQWYD010000030.1:0-9647 GCF_029254145.1 Lentibacter sp. | reverse complement strand
TCGATCAGATCAAGCAGGCGGCCGGGGGTGGCAACGAGGATGTCTGTGCCGCGTTCAAGCTTGTTGGCCTGCACGTTGAGAGACGCGCCGCCGATCACGAGGTTGATCCGCGTCCCCGTGCCTTTGGCAAAGCCGATCATCGCTTCCTGAATTTGTTTGGCCAGCTCACGCGTTGGCGCAAGGATAAGGCCGCGCACGGACTTGGGCTCAGGCTTGCCTTCCATACGGCCAATGGCTGTGAGGATGGGAAGGGAAAAGGCGGCTGTCTTGCCTGTGCCCGTCTGGGCGAGGCCGAGCACGTCACGACCGTTCATGGCGTGAGGGATGGCTTTGGCCTGAATGGGGGTCGGCTCTGTGAGGCCGAGCTCTTGCAAGTTTGTCGAAAGGCGGGCGGGTAGGCCCAGCATGTCAAAATCCAAAATGGATATCCTTATAGTGTGGTGCGCAAATGCGCGCGCAAAGGGCGCAGACACCCGATAAGGGGCCACGCGTTACGCTTGGGTGACGCTGAAAGCCAGATGCAGCCGAATTGCTACCACCCGCCTAAAGCGTGTGACCCCCCGCGTGAGATGGGAACCGTTGGGAAATTTGCACGCCGATCAGCGCCATGATGCGCGGCCCGCTCACGCGGCGGGCTCGACTTGTGCTGAGGAGGATATGGGGGAAGGGAAGGGATATGTCAATGGGGTCGGGTGGGCTAGCCGTTCGAGGCTTGCACTGTGACGTCGATATGTCTATACGCCGCGAGTGGCCAGTGCTGGCCGCAGAATCAAAATCAAGAAACGCCGTGTTCGCCCATTACCGCTTCGGGGGCGCTTCCGGCTAGGAGAAGCGACATGAAACTTCACGAACTGCGCGACAACGCTGGCGCAACAAAAGCCCGCAAACGTATTGGCCGTGGTCCAGGCTCCGGCACTGGTAAGACCGGTGGCCGTGGTATCAAGGGTCAAAAGTCACGTTCAGGTGTGGCGATCAAAGGCTTTGAAGGCGGCCAAATGCCGCTCTACCAACGCTTGCCAAAGCGTGGCTTCAACAAGCCAAACCGTAAGAAATTTGCTGTTATCAACCTTGGCCTCATCCAGAAATTTGTGGACGAGAAGAAGATTGATGCATCAGCGGCCATCACAGAAGAAGCACTCGTTGCAAGCGGCCTCGTGCGCCGCGTGCTCGACGGTGTGCGCGTTCTGGCGAAGGGCGAGATCACTGCCAAGTTGAACCTCGAAGTCACAGGCGCTTCTAAAGCTGCGATCGACGCAGTTGAAAAAGCAGGTGGCTCACTCAAGGTAACGGTCGCGGCAGCGGCAGAATAAGAGGTTGTGAGGCGCGCCTAAGCGCCTTACATACCCTTACAAGTTTTCCCAAAACGCCGCCTGTGCTTGGAAAATGCGCAGGCGGCGTTCATGCATAAGAGAGACCCTAATGGTATCCGCCGCAGAACAAATGGCCGCCAACACGAGCTGGGGGACGCTTTTTAAAGCTTCTGATCTGCGCTCGCGTATCCTTTTCACCCTTGGTTTGCTGATCGTTTATCGCCTTGGCACGTTTATTCCCGTACCGGGCATCGACGGCGCGGCGCTGCGCGAGTTTATGGAGCAGGCCGGGCAGGGCATCGGCGGGATGGTCTCGATGTTTACGGGCGGTGCGCTCGGACGGATGGGCATCTTTGCACTCGGAATTATGCCTTATATCTCCGCGAGCATTATTGTTCAGCTTCTGACGTCGATGGTTCCTGCATTGGAGCAGTTGAAGAAAGAGGGCGAACAGGGCCGCAAAAAAATCAACCAATACACGCGCTTCGGGACAGTTGCTCTGGCAACTCTGCAGTCCTACGGGCTTGCTGTGAGTATTTTTGGCGGCGATCTTGTGCAGCCGGATCTGCCCTATTGGTTCTTTGTGACCTCTTGCATGGTGACGCTGATCGGCGGCACGATGTTCCTGATGTGGCTCGGTGAGCAGATCACTGCTCGCGGGATTGGCAACGGGATTTCACTTATTATTTTCGTTGGTATCATTGCTGAAGTGCCTGCTGCTTTGGCGCAGTTCTTTAGCCAAGGTCGCTCTGGCGCAATCAGCCCGGCAGTTCTTATTGCTGTGATCCTGATGGTTGTTGGCACGATTATGTTTGTGGTGTTCATGGAGCGCGCCCTGCGCAAGATCCATATTCAATATCCGCGCCGCCAAGTTGGCATGAAGATGTATGACGGCGGCTCAAGCCACTTGCCCGTTAAGGTAAACCCTGCGGGCGTTATTCCTGCGATCTTCGCGAGCTCGCTTCTTTTGCTTCCAACGACGATCAGTACGTTCAGCGCACAAGGGTCAACTGGCCCTGTGATGTCTTGGCTCTTGGCGTTCTTTGGCCCAGGCCAGCCGCTTTACCTTTTGTTCTTTGCGGGCATGATCGTGTTCTTCGCGTATTTTTATACGTTCAATGTGAGCTTCAAGCCTGATGAGGTTGCGGACAATCTCAAGAACCAGTCCGGCTTTGTCCCCGGTGTGCGCCCCGGCAAGAAAACGGCGGAGTATCTGGAGTATGTCGTGAACCGTGTTCTGGTGCTTGGTGCGGCTTACCTTGCGGCAGTTTGTCTCCTTCCTGAGTTTCTGCGTGGTCAATTCACAATTCCGTTCTATTTTGGCGGCACATCGGTGCTGATTGTTGTGTCTGTGACAATGGACACAATCCAGCAAGTGCAGAGCCACTTGCTTGCGCACCAATATGAAGGTTTGATCGAAAGATCGCAGCTTTCTGGCAAGGGCCGGAAGCGCAAACGTAAAGGGACTACACGGCGATGAATATTATCCTACTCGGACCACCCGGAGCCGGAAAAGGCACGCAAGCAGGAAAACTTGTTGAAGAGCGCAATATGATTCAGCTCTCGACAGGCGACATGCTTCGTGAGGCGAAGACTTCGGGCACCGAGATGGGTAAAAAAGTTGCCGCGATCATGGATGCGGGCGAACTTGTCACCGACGAGATCGTGATTGGCCTCATTCGCGAGAAGCTTGAAGGCGATAAAAAGGGCGGCTTCATTTTTGATGGCTTCCCACGCACTTTGCCTCAGGCTGACGCTTTGGCGGATCTTCTCGACGAGAAAGGCGAGAGCCTTGATGTTGTGATCGAAATGCAGGTCAATGATGAGGTGCTCGTCGAGCGTATCCTCAACCGTGCTGCCGAAGCTGTCGCCGCTGGCGGCGAAGCGCGCGCGGACGACAACGCCGAAAGCCTCAAGGTTCGCCTCATGGCATACTACAAACAGACAGCTCCGCTGATTGGCTATTACTATGCTAAAGGCCAGCTGACATCTGTTGATGGACTTGGCGAGATTGAGGCTGTTAAGGCTGATATTGCGAAGGCTTTGGCGTAAGTCGGGTTTAGAGCTTTCAGAGGGGTTGACGCCCCACTGAAACACTCCTAAGACGCCCTATCTCTTGATTGAGTTTGATTCTGGTTTGGGTCGCCCCCAGGTCGAATCGCATCACCTCGAATTCAGCTGCGGCCCGAGCAAATGCTTCGGGCCTACGTTGTGAAAAAAGGGTCTGGAATTACGGACCCGCAACGAAAGGACAAAAGACGTATGGCACGTATCGCCGGCGTAAATATCCCGACCAATAAACGGGTCCCGATCGCCCTCACATATATCACTGGTATTGGTAACACTTCTGCCAAAGCCATCTGCGAAGCTGTTGGCATTGAAGCCAGCCGTCGCATCAACGAGCTGTCAGACGCCGAAGTGCTGGCCGTGCGTGAGCACATTGATGCGAACTACATGGTTGAAGGCGATCTTCGCCGTGAGACATCCATGAACATCAAGCGCGCAATGGACCTTGGCTCATACCGTGGTCTTCGTCACCGCCGCAACTTGCCTGTTCGTGGTCAGCGCACGCATACCAATGCGCGCACCCGCAAAGGCCCGGCGAAAGCAATCGCCGGCAAGAAGAAATAAGGGAGGGTTTAATCAATGGCACGTGATACAAAACGCACCAAGCGTAAGGTCTCCAAGAACATCGCCACAGGTGTGGCGCATGTTAACTCGTCCTTCAACAACACCAAGATCCTGATCTCGGATGTTCAAGGCAACGCAATTGCATGGTCTTCTTCAGGCACAATGGGCTTTAAAGGCTCACGTAAATCTACGCCCTATGCGGCGCAGATGGCTGCTGAAGATGCAGGCCGCAAGGCACAAGAGCACGGCGTCAAGACGCTTGAAGTTGAAGTTCAGGGCCCAGGCTCTGGCCGTGAATCAGCGCTCCGTGCGTTGGCGGCTGTTGGCTTCAACATCACGTCGATCCGTGACGTGACGCCTATGGCACACAACGGCTGCCGCCCACCAAAGCGTCGCCGCGTATAAGCAATCTACTCTTTGGGGCTGTGCATTCTGCGCGGCCCCATAACGTCATTTTAGCCTCGGGCGCGTGTGTCTTTAGGACATGGGACAACACGCAGGAATGGAGGGACGCATGATCCATAAGAATTGGCAGGAACTGATCAAGCCGACACAGCTTGATGTAAAGCCAGGCAACGACCCGTCGCGTCAGGCGACGCTGGTTGCAGAGCCGCTTGAGCGCGGCTTTGGTCTGACGCTCGGCAACGCCCTGCGCCGTATTCTGATGAGCTCGCTGCAAGGCGCGGCCATTACGTCGGTACAGATCGACAACGTATTGCACGAGTTCTCAAGTGTTGCTGGTGTGCGTGAAGACGTCACCGACATCGTCTTGAATCTCAAAGGCGTCGCCGTTCGTATGGACGTCGAAGGGCCAAAGCGTGTTTCTATCAATGCCAAAGGCCCAGGTGTTGTCACTGCTGGTGACATTTCCGACAGCGCTGGCATCGAAATCCTGAACCGTGACCACGTGATCTGCCACCTTGATGATGGCGCCGATCTCTACATGGAGCTGACTGTCAATACTGGCAAAGGCTATGTGGCTGCGGATAAGAACAAGCCAGAAGACGCACCTATCGGACTGATGCCGATCGATGCGATTTTCTCACCTGTGAAGCGTGTCAGCTATGACGTTCAGCCCACACGTGAAGGCCAGGTTCTGGACTATGATAAACTCACGATGAAAATCGAAACGGACGGCTCAGTAACGCCTGATGACGCGATGGCTTATGCTGCACGCATCTTGCAAGACCAGCTTTCTATCTTCGTGAACTTTGATGAGCCTGAGGCCGCTGGCCGTCAGGAAGAAGACGATGGTCTCGAGTTCAACCCACTTCTCCTGAAGAAAGTGGACGAGCTGGAACTGTCTGTTCGTTCGGCAAACTGCCTGAAGAACGACAACATCGTTTACATCGGCGATCTGATCCAGAAAACCGAAGCCGAAATGCTGCGCACGCCAAACTTTGGCCGCAAGTCGCTGAACGAGATCAAGGAAGTGCTTTCGGGCATGGGCTTGCACCTCGGCATGGACGTAGAAGACTGGCCACCAGACAATATCGAAGATCTGGCAAAGAAATTCGAAGACGCCTTTTAAGACTTAGTAGGGTGCGCACTGGCTGCGCACCTTGCTCACAACTGGGCATACCGCCCCAAGGAGAGCGGCTGACACGCATCGGCCGCCAGACAAAGCAAAAACGCTCGTAGAGAGCACATTTAGGAGAAGACTATGCGTCACGCACGTGGATACCGCCGCCTGAACCGCACACATGAGCACCGCAAGGCGCTCTTTGCAAACATGGCAGGCTCGCTTATCGAACATGAGCAAATCAAAACAACTTTGCCAAAAGCAAAAGAGCTGCGTCCGATCATCGAAAAGCTGATCACGCTTGGCAAGCGCGGCGATCTGCACGCGCGCCGTCAGGCTGCAAGCCAGCTCAAGCAAGATGCTTATGTTGCGAAACTTTTCGAAATCCTCGGCCCACGCTACAAAGACCGTCAAGGCGGCTATGTGCGCATCATGAAAGCGGGCTTCCGCTATGGTGACATGGCGCCGATGGCGATCATCGAATTCGTCGAGCGCGACGTTAACGCCAAGGGCGCAAACGACAAAGCCCGCGTGGCCGCTGAAGAAGCTGCCGACGAATAAGAATTTGCGCAATTGCGCATGAAGAAGCCCCTTGCGAGAGCAGGGGGCTTTTTTTGTGCGCGCTTGCAATCTGTCCCGCGGCTTCGCATATCATGGGGCAAGAAGGAGCCTGCCGATGTTAAGACTTTTTGTGATGATCTTCGCTTTGGGAGCGGCGCCTCTGCTGGCCGAAACGCGCGTGCCCGCAAGCCAAGCCGAGATCAGCCTTGGATTTGCGCCGCTGGTGAAGGCGGCCGCGCCGGCTGTTGTGAATATATACGTCAAGCGCGTGGTGCAGACGCGGTCTAGTCCGTTTCAGAATGATCCGCTCTTCGCCGATATGTTTCGTAACTTTGGTGAGCTGAAGCCGCGGGTCCAAAATTCGCTTGGCTCGGGCGTCATCCTGTCGAGCGACGGGTATGTGGTTTCAAACTATCATGTGGTGGGTGAGGCGACAGATATTCGCGTGGTGCTCAATGACCGAAGAGAATTTGATGCGCGGGTTGTTCTTGCCGATGAGGAAAGCGACCTGGCGCTTTTGCAGCTTGAGGACGCGAGTGGCATGCCGCATCTCAGCTTGCGTGACAGTGATACTGTCGATGTTGGTGAACTGGTTCTGGCGATCGGGAACCCGTTTGGCGTTGGGCAGACTGTCAGCTCGGGGATTGTGTCGGGATTGGCGCGTTCTGGCGGGGCGATGGGCTCGGCACGGGGGTATTTCATCCAGACAGATGCGCCGATCAATCCGGGCAATTCGGGCGGGGCTTTGATTGATGTGAACGGCGCTTTGATTGGCGTGAATACGCGAATTGTGAGCCGCTCGGGTGGCTCAAATGGTATCGGATTTGCGATCCCTGCGAAGCTTGTGGAGGCGTTTATGGAGCAGTCCGAGGCGGGCAACACGCGTTTTGAGCGGCCTTGGGCGGGGATCAACGGACAAATTGTGGACGGCGATATCGCGGAGAGCATTGGGCTTAGGGTTCCAAGCGGGATTATGATCACTGAGATGCACCGCGAGAGCCCGTTCTTTAAGGCAGGGATCGCGGCGGGGGATGTTATTCTGTCAGTTGATGAGCAGGCTGTGAATACGCCGTCTGAGATGATCTTTCGAATGAGCGTTGTCGGGATTGGTGAAGATGTGAAGGTTACATTTTTCCGTGAGCAGGAGATCGACAGCCGTGCTGTCACATTGATGAGCGCGCCAGATGTGCCTGAGCGCGCGCCTGTGGTGACAGGCGTTGAGACGCCGATGCCTGAGGTAACGTTGATCAATATCAATCCGAGGGTTTTGGCGCAGTTTGGTTTGCCTTTGTCTTCCGATGGTGTGGTTGTGGCCGAAACGGGGCCTTATGGCGCACGTGCAGGTTTGCGCGCGGGGGATGTGATTGCCGAGATCAACGGCGCACGGGTCTCTGACACGGGGGAGGCGCTGCGAAAGCTTGAAGCCTCTGGCCGCTGGCTCGGTTTGCTTATTGTGCGGGGCGGTAAACCGCTTCAGCTCAATTTCAGGCTCTGAGATGGCGGATCTGTTTGACAGCGCGCCCGAGGGCGGCAGAGCGAAAGCAGGGCCACGCCCCTTGGCAGACAAGCTGCGCCCCAAGGCGCTGAGCGAGGTGATCGGTCAGCCAAAAGTTATCGGCCCTGATGCACCGCTGACGGTCATGCTGGCGTCAGGCACGCTGACCTCGCTTGTCTTTTGGGGGCCGCCTGGTGTGGGCAAGACGACGATCGCGCGGCTTTTGGCGGATGAAACCGATCTGCATTTTGTTCAGATCAGCGCAATCTTCTCGGGTGTTGCGGACTTGAAGAAAGTCTTTGAGGCGGCCAAGCACAGACACGCCAACGGACAGGGTACGCTTCTGTTTGTAGATGAAATCCATCGATTCAATAAAGCCCAGCAGGACGGCTTTTTGCCCTTCATGGAGGACGGTACGATCCTGCTTGTCGGTGCGACAACCGAAAACCCGAGCTTTGAGCTGAATGCGGCTTTGCTGTCGCGGGCGCAGGTTTTGGTTCTGGAGCGCTTGGGGCTGGCTGATCTTGAGAAGCTTGCACAGCGCGCCGAGAAGGAGTTGGGACGTGCCTTGCCGCTTGATGGCCATGCGCGTGAGGCATTGCTTGAGATGGCTGATGGCGATGGGCGGGCCTTGCTTGGCTTGATTGAGCAAGTCAATGCGTGGAGCCTTACGAGGAAGCTTGACCGCGAGGCGCTGGCCAAGCGGCTGATGCGACGGGCGGCGAAATACGACAAATCAGGCGATGAGCACTACAACCTGATTTCTGCACTGCACAAATCTGTGCGCGGATCGGACCCAGACGCTGCGCTCTATTGGTTTGCGCGGATGCTGGAGGGCGGCGAAGACCCACGGTTTCTGGCGCGACGCCTGACGCGCATGGCGGTGGAAGACATCGGGCTGGCCGATATGCAGGCGCAGGATGTTTGTTTGCAAAGCTGGCAGACTTATGAGCGCCTTGGGAGCCCAGAAGGGGAACTGGCGCTGGCGCAAGCGGTGATTTATCTGGCCCTCGCGCCAAAATCTAACGCGGCTTACGTCGCTTACAAGGGGGCGCGCAAGGAAGCCAAGCGCACAGGCAGTGAGCCGCCCCCCAAGCATATCCTCAATGCGCCCACATCGCTTATGTCGGATCAGGGCTATGGCGCGGGCTACGCCTATGACCATGATGCGGAAAACGGATTCTCGGGGCAAAACTACTTCCCCGAGGCTATGAAGCGGCCTGTGCTGTATCAGCCTGTTGAGCGCGGCTTTGAACGCGAGCTCAAAAAGCGGGTCGATTGGTTCGCAAAACAGCGGCTTTCGCGGCAAAAAGCTGGCAAAACTTGACAAAGGGGCGCGCCCCTGAGACAGACCGCCCATGTTGACATCACTTTTACATGTAGCTCTTGGCGGGGCCCTTGGCGCGAGCGCGCGTTACTTGGTCGGCGTGGGGGCTGTTAGGCTCTTGGGTCATGGCTTTCCTTGGGCGACTTTGGTGGTCAATGTTCTTGGCAGCCTTGCGATGGGTGCACTTGTTGTGCTTTTGGCCCAGAAGGATGCGACCCGCTTGGCGCCTTTGTTGATGACGGGGCTGCTTGGCGGCTTTACGACGTTTTCGGCGTTTTCGCTTGATGCCGTCACGCTCTATGAGCGGGGACAGGTCGGCGCGGCGGCGGGATATGTTGCGGTGTCTGTGGTGTTCTCAATCGGCGCGCTGTTTGCGGGTATGACCCTTATGAAAGGAGCCCTCCAATGAGCGGCGTTCAAATGATTACTGTAGAGGCTGGCGAAGGCGACCAGCGTCTGGACCGCTGGTTGAAGCGGCGCTTTCCGATGCTCAAGCAGGGGCAGATCGAAAAGATGTGCCGTAAGGGTGACTTGCGTGTTGAAGGTGGGCGGGTGAAGACATCGACCCGCGTTGAAGAGGGCCAGAATGTGCGCATACCGCCGCTGCCTGAAACGCCCGCGCCTGAATATGAGCCACCGAGCAAAATTTCGGCGGCTGACGCCAATATGATCCAGTCTTGCGTGATGTATAAAGACGATCAGATGATCGTTCTGAACAAGCCGACAGGGCTTCCGACGCAGGGTGGCTCAAAGCAGCTGAAGCATGTCGACGGGTTGGCCGAGGCTTTGAAGTTCGGTTTT
>NZ_JAQWYD010000025.1:0-6660 GCF_029254145.1 Lentibacter sp. | reverse complement strand
AGAGCAAAGGCAAGCTCCTGCTCGGGCGTCGCACCCGCTTCTTGCAGGTGATAGGAGCAGACATTCATCGGGTTCCATTTGGGAACATGGGTGTAGCAATACTCTGCCACATCGCCGATCATCTTGAGGCTCGGCGCAGGCGGGCAAACATATGTGCCGCGGCTGAGGTATTCTTTGATCAGATCATTCTGGACAGTGCCTTGCAGCGCGCTCACATCGGCGCCTTGCTCTTCGGCAACAGCAATATAGAGCGACAAAAGCCAAGGCGCTGTCGCGTTGATCGTCATCGACGTGTTCATCTGCTCCAGCGGAATATCTTTGAATAATGCGCGCATATCGCCCAAGTGGCAGACGGGCACGCCCACTTTACCCACTTCGCCGCGCGAAAGGACGTGATCGCTGTCATAGCCTGTTTGGGTGGGCAAATCGAAGGCAACCGAGAGGCCTGTCTGACCCTTCGCAAGATTGGAGCGGTAGAGCGCGTTTGAGGCCGCCGCTGTTGAATGGCCCGCGTAGGTGCGGATGAGCCAAGGGCGGTCTTTGCTGGTCGGGGTTTGCGCTTGGGACATGAGGGGCCTCGTGAATCGGTTTGGGTAATTATCGTGCGTTGCAAGCTTGATACTTGGAATTTTCTGGCGCGTCAATTCGCTGCGTTGCGGCATTCGAGCGGCGCCTGGCCAATCTTCTTGCATAGCCCTGAGGTTCTGGCAAAACATGGTACATGTTTCAGCCCGTTGCCCTCCCGCTTTGGCTTTTGGTGGTTATTCTGCTCTTTGCAGCGGTGACCTTTGCCTCGCATTTTCTCTTTCCTTCGGTGCGCTGGTTCTTCCGCCGCCGTATGGAAAAGGCCGTGGCGCAGCTCAATACGCGTCTGACGCGTCCGATTGAGCCGTTCAAGCTGGCACGGCGGCACGATATGATCCAGCGGTTGATTTATGACGGTGAAGTTTGGGCCGCGATCTCAGAGCATGCGCGCGCTGAGGGTGTGCCTGAAAACGTGGCGTTTGAACGTGCGCGCCGCTACGCCCGCGAGATTGTCCCCTCTTTCAGCGCAACACTTTACTACGGCTTTGCGATCCGCTTTGCGCGTTTTCTCAGCCGCAAGCTGTATCGCGTGCGCCTTGGCCATCATGCCGCTGATACGCTCGCGAGCATTGACCGCAGCGCCACTGTTGTCTTCGTGATGAACCATCGCAGCAATATGGACTATGTGCTTGTTACCTATCTTGCAGCAGAGCAGAGCGCGCTCTCTTACGCTGTGGGTGAGTGGGCGCGGGTCTGGCCCTTGTCGCGGCTCATCCGTGCGATGGGGGCTTATTTTATTCGCCGCCGCTCGCGGGGCGAGCTCTATCGCCGTGTGCTTGCGCGTTATGTGGCGCTGGCCACAGAGGGAGGCGTGACCCAAGCGGTCTTCCCCGAGGGTGGGCTGTCCCTTGACGGTGCGTTGGCAAAGCCCAAGCTCGGCATTCTGCGCTATATTGTAGACGGTTATGATGCTGAAGAACGCGATGTCGTCTTTATCCCGGTGGCGATCAATTACGACCGCGTCTTTGAAGACAAGATCCTCGTGGCAGCGGGGCAGCGCGGTGACAGGCGCTTTGGTGCGCGTATCTCTGTTGTAGTGAAATATATCTGGCGCATCACATGGCGGTGGGCGACAGGGCGGTATCACCGCTTTGGTTATGCTGCGGTGAGCTTTGGTGCGCCTCTCTCGCTGCGCGCCTTTGCAGGCACAAAGCCTCTCCTGATTGAAGATTTGGCCACTGATTTGATGCGGCGGATCGGTGCGGTTGTGCCTGTCTTGCCTGTGCCTCTGGCGGCGAGCGTCTTTCTGAGCGCCAAAGCCCCCCTGAGCTTTGCGGCGTATCGCGAGGCCTTTTGTGCTGTGATTGAAGCCATGCCCGAAGCGCATATCCACGCCCCGCGCGAGGATATGGACTACGCAGTGGAGTATGGCCTGCGCAATCTCGTAGCGCGTGGTTTTGTGAGTGAGACAGGGGGCACTTATTCCGCGACAGACGAGGGCAGGCCTTTGTTGCACTATTACGCGAATTCCATTGCACATTTGCTGCACTAGCGAAGGCTTTTCTGCACTCGCTCGGTTATAAAATTACAAAAAATGACCGAATGGCGTTGCAAAGTTGCGTAAGCGCCGCTACCTCTTGGGGAGTTAATGCGATTCTGCACTGCAGCAGAGCCCCGCCTCAGGCAATGGAGTAAACAAATGGCCTTGGACACCGAAACAGGCGTAACACCTTACGAAGCGCCCGAAAAAGACCTTTATGAAGTTGGCGAAATGCCGCCTCTCGGCTACGTGCCAAAGCAGATGTATGCTTGGGCCATCCGCCGCGAGCGTCACGGCGAGCCTGACAAGAGCTTTCAGGTCGAGGTGGTCGATACACCCGTTCTGGACAGCCATGAAGTTTTGGTTTTGGTCATGGCCGCTGGCGTCAACTACAATGGCGTCTGGGCAGGCCTCGGTGTTCCGATCAGCCCGTTTGACAGCCATGGACAAGATTATCACATCGCAGGCTCTGACGCTTCAGGGATCGTTTGGGCTGTAGGCTCGGCCGTGAAAAACTGGAAAGTCGGCGACGAAGTTGTCATCCACTGCAACCAAGATGATGGCGACGATGAAGAGTGCAACGGCGGCGATCCGATGTATTCCCCAAGCCAGCGCATCTGGGGCTATGAGACACCTGACGGCTCTTTTGCCCAGTTCACCAACGTGCAAGCACAGCAGCTTCTGCCACGCCCCAAGCACCTCACATGGGAAGAGAGCGCCTGCTATACGCTTACGCTTGCCACAGCATACCGCATGCTCTTTGGCCATCACCCTCACGAGCTCAAGCCTGGTCAGAATGTTCTGGTCTGGGGCGCGTCGGGTGGCCTTGGTTCCTATGCAATCCAGCTGATCAATGCGGCGGGCGGCAATGCCATCGGTGTGATCAGTGATGAGGACAAGCGCGAGTTTGTTATGGGTCTTGGCGCCAAAGGCGTGATCAACCGCAAAGATTTCAACTGCTGGGGTCAGCTACCCACAGTGAACACACCAGAATACGCCGAATGGTTCAAAGAGACCCGCAAGTTCGGCAAGGCGATCTGGGACATCACAGGCAAGGGCAACAACGTCGACATCGTTTTTGAACATCCTGGTGAGGCGACATTCCCAGTCTCCACATTCGTTTGCAAAAAAGGCGGCATGATCGTGATTTGCGCAGGCACATCTGGCTTCAACTGTACGTTCGATGTCCGTTACCTCTGGATGCACCAGAAGCGCATCCAAGGCAGCCACTTTGCCCACCTCAAGCAAGCAGCCTCGGCCAACCGCTTGATGATTGAGCGCCGCCTTGATCCTTGCATGTCCGAAGTGTTCTCTTGGGCCGATATTCCTGCGGCTCACATCAAGATGATGCGCAACGAACACAAGCCCGGCAACATGTCTGTATTGGTGCAATCACCGAAGACAGGCCTGCGCACATTGGATGATGTAGTCGCGGCTGGAAAGTAACGTCTCAGCACGTAAGCTGTTAACGATTGAAATTGGTCCCGCGCTTGCAAGCTCCAAGCGCGGGGCTTTTCTTTTCAAGAGCTTAGAAAAGTGAACCCCGCCATTTATGGAGAAGGAATACTCGCGAATAGGTTGAATTATTTTTCCGTGATACGCTTTTTAGAATGCCAATTAATCCTTCGTTAACCCTTCAAAGGCGAATATCAGAATGAAGAATAACTGGATATTAGACGTTCTGACAGATCTGCGGGGCTTTGCGACGGCCAACGGCCTTCCAAGGCTCGCCGAGCAGTTGGATGACACGGTGCTGTTGGCAGCGTGCGAGCTGGTGTCCTCGCCTGAGGGGGGAGACGCGCGTGGCGCGAACGCAGGACGAGTTGAGTTTTGTCGCGATGTTGGAGGCGCTGGAAAAGGCTTCTGAACTCTGTGAGTTGCAGGCGATTTCAGAGCGTTTGCGTGACTATTTCCAAGTTGATCATCTTGTTTATCACTGGGTCAGCGGCGCAGGCACACAATATGGCTGCGGAACTTATAGTCCCAAATGGGTCACGCGCTATATCGAACGGGATTACATCAGAACTGACCCTGTTGTTTTGGGCTGCTATCAGCGTTTTCACCCCGTAGATTGGAAGATGCTGGATTGGTCTAGCAAAGCCGCACAAGCGTTTCAGGCCGAAGCCCTTGCGCATGGTGTGGGCAATCAAGGCTTTTCTGTTCCGATCCGTGGACCAAGCGGGCAGTTTGCACTCTTTACCGTCAGTCATCATTGCGATGATGCAACATGGGAACGCCGTATTGAGGCCGCGCGGCGCGAGCTGATCCTTGTGGGCCATTACTTCAATGAAAAAGCGCTGGAGTTTGAGCCTGACCGCGCCCCAGAGGCTGCCCGTGCGCTCTCGCCCCGTGAGGTCGATGCCATGACTTTTCTCGCCATGGGCTATTCGCGCGCGCAAGTCGCCAATACGCTTTCGATTTCTGAACATACCCTGCGGGTTTATATCGAGTCTGCGCGCTTCAAGCTTGGCGCTGCCAACACGACCCATGCGGTTGCCCGCGCGCTTCAGCACGGTCTGATCATCGTCTAAAGAGCGCACGCTGCGCTCGGGTTCTGTTAACCCATCCGTCCTAAACCCTCCGATATATTTACGGAGGGTTAACCATGATCAGATTTCTCTACGGCGACAGCTTGGCAGAACACAGCCGTTTGGCGCAGAGCATGTTTCGTGACCGCGCCAAGCAGTTTTCCGAGCGGCTTGGCTGGGAGGTTTCGGTCGATGACGCGGGCGAGGAGCGCGATCAATATGATGCGCTCAACCCGCTTTATGTGATCTGGCAGCGCCCCGATGGGCTTCATGGCGGCTCCATGCGTTTCCTGCCAACCACTGAGCGTTGCATGACACATGAGCATTTTCTGCATCTCTCTGGCGGCACTCCCGTTCAAAGCCCGTTTATCTGGGAGTGCACCCGCTTTTGCCTGAGCGAGAGTGCGAGTCCAACCACAGCGGCACGGCTCATGCTCGCGGGTGCTGCGCTGATGGAAGGTCAGAGGCTTGAGCATTTCCTTGGCGTGTTTGATGCTCCGATGGAGCGGATCTACCGCCAGATCGGCGCCAGCCCTGAGATTTTGGGCAGCGTGGGGCAGGGGCGCACCAAAACCAGCCTTGGCCTCTGGGCCTATACGCCCGCCGCCAAGGCGCGACTGGTCAAAAAGGCCAAGCTCAGCGAAGCGGTGATGCTGCATTGGTATCTGCGCGCCTTCGGCCCGAAGCCAGCCCAAAAATCAGACGCCGCCTAGGCCTTTTGCCCATTCAAAGCGCGCACGAAAGGCTCTAGGGTCGCGCGCATGAACACAGAGATCACACAGTTGTCCGAAGATCAGGCCCACGCCTTTGATCGCGTTGTCGAAGTGCTGCGCCCCGCAGGGATCGATATCGAAAACGGCCTGCTTCAGCCGCCTCAAGGCGGGGCCAACAAAACGCTGGCGATCACAGGCAAGGCAGGATCGGGTAAAACCCTGCTACTCGCTGCGCTCTATCGGGCGATGGAGGAGGCGGGGCTGGATGTGGTTTCTGCCGATTATGAAGGCAAAAAGCGCAAAGACCGCCGCACCTTGGCAATCCTTGCGCCAACCAACAAGGCGGCAAGCGTTCTGCGAATGCGCGGCGTCCCTGCAACAACCATTCACCGCATTCTCTACTCCCCCGTCTATGATCCCGAATATGAGCGCATCGCCGAATGGCTCACAGGGCAGGGCGAAAAGCCTGAGATCGAAGGGCTGACAGAGGTTGCGCTTGAGCGTGCCTATGCATTTTATCAAGCCAATAAGTCGATCCCAGCGGCCCTCGCAGCTGCGGGTCTGCGCGGCTCTGATTTCATCACAGGCTGGAAGCGGCGCGACGAGCCGCTCGATGTCGGGATGATCGACGAAGCCTCAATGCTCGACGACAAGCAATTTGAAGACCTCAAAGAGATTTTCCCGAGCCTCATCCTCTTTGGTGACCCCGCCCAGCTCGCCCCTGTAAACCAGTCAGGCACGATGGTGTTTGAAAAGCTGCCGGCCCCCGCCGTGCTCAATCTGAGCCGCATTCACAGGCAGGACGCGGGCAACCCGATCCTTGATTTGGCCCATGCTCTGGCCGACCCCGAGCTTGGCTTTGAAGCGTTTGAGCGGATGATCGAAGAGGCCGCCGCGCGCGACGAAAGGGTTGTCTGGAGCCAGCGGGTCGAAGTTGATTTGATGGCGCGCAGCCCCGTGCTGGTCTGGCGCAATGCCACGCGCATCCGCCTGATCAACGCCTTCCGCCGCGTGTATGACGCTCCCGAAGATGCACTGCTTGAGGGTGAACCGCTCATTTGTGACGGGTTGGAGCTGCCTCTCAAGCACCGCAAAAAGCGGCTTGATCTGGAGGCGCGAGGCCTCATCAAAGGCGCGCAAGTCATCTACCTTGGACCAGGCCGAAAGCCTGGCTTCTCGCGCTTGCATGTGGTCGGCGCCGAAGATCCACAAGTCTCGGCTGCCTCGATCGTCAAGATCGAGATGCCTGATGAGGAAGAACCGTTTATCCCCTTTGCCGCCCGTATGGGCGCGGCCTTTTTGCATGGCGCCGCTGTGACGATCCACAAGGCCCAAGGCTCTCAATGGCGTGATG
>NZ_JAQWYD010000114.1:0-40814 GCF_029254145.1 Lentibacter sp. | reverse complement strand
CGAGGCGATCACCACATCGCCGGAGCTGAGTGTGTAATCTTCGCCTTTGACGGGGATTTCCCTGTCCATAGGGCGTTTGAACGTTTCTTTCATCTCGCGGCGGAAGGCTGTTTTGGCTTCGGTGAGCGCCACGAGATCTTGCGGGCGTTTCGGACCAGAAATGGCGGGGACGACCTCACTCATGTCAAGGTGGAGCGTGTCTGTGTAGACGGGGGCATAATCTGCTCCGCGCCAGAAGCCGTTTTCCTTGGCGTAGCTTTCCACAAGATTGACACGGGTTTCATCGCGCCCTGTGCCACGCAGGTAGCGCAGGGTTTCGTCATCAATGGGGGAAAAGCCGCAGGTGGCGCCGTACTCAGGCGCCATGTTGGCGATTGTGGCGCGGTCCGCGAGCGGCAAGCGATCAAGCCCTTCGCAGTAAAACTCGACGAATTTGCCGACGACCCCTTTTTCACGCAGCATCGCGACGACTTTGAGCACAAGGTCTGTTGCGGTTGTGCCTTTGCTCATTTGGCCTGTGAGTTTGAAGCCGACGACCTCAGGGATGAGCATAGAGATCGGTTGGCCAAGCATAGCGGCCTCGATCCCGCCAACGCCCCAGCCAAGAACGGCGAGGCCGTTGACCATGGTGGTGTGGCTGTCGGTTCCCACGAGCGTATCAGGATAGGCGACTTCTGCGCCGTTTTGGTCTGTGTCGGTCCATACGGCTTGGGAGAGATACTCCAGATTGACCTGATGGCAGATGCCAGTTCCGGGGGGCACAACGCGAAAATTATTGAAGGCACTTTGGCCCCATTTGAGGAATTGGTAGCGCTCCATGTTGCGCTCGTATTCGCGGTCCACGTTCATCTGGAAGGCGCGCGGATTGCCGAATTCGTCAATCATCACGGAGTGATCAATCACGAGATCGACGGGGGCCAGTGGGTTGATCTGCTGAGCGTCACCGCCGAGCGCCTTGATGCCGTCGCGCATGGCCGCAAGATCAACCACTGCGGGGACACCTGTGAAATCTTGCATGAGGACGCGGGCTGGACGATAGGCTATTTCACGCGTGCTTTTGCCGCCATTTTGCACCCAGTCGCCAAAGGCTTTGATATCATCAAGCGTGACGGTCTTGACATCTTCAAAGCGCAACATGTTTTCGAGGACGACTTTCAGAGCGGCGGGCAGGCGGGAGAAAGCGCCCAAGCCCTGTGCCTCAGCCTCGTGTATCGAGTAGTATGCGAGGGATGTGCCCTTGACTGTGAGGGTCTTGCGGGCTCTTGCGCTGTCTTGGCCGACCGTGATGGGCATGGGAACCTCCAAAATTGTGACGCGGTGAACTGATGCTCGTGAAAGGCGCGGCGATGCGCGACGAGGTCTTCATTAAAAATGTAACGCTGATCTGAGAAAAAGGAAGGGGCGGGGCGCCAGAACCGTATCAAAGGGCTGTTATTCGCCTTTAATGGCGCGTGAAAACTCTCTAAATTGCCTTCAAATTATGCAGCAAACTCTTGCTCTTCTGACAGTATTGGTATACCGCCGCATACAAATAGCGCTTGTTGGGTTGGGAACTCTGTTTTCAAGCCTGCGAGTCCGTCCCGCCAAAATTTATCCACGAGGTTTAAGATGAGCTTGTACACTGACTACCTGACCGAGATTGAAGCGCGCAAAGAGCAAGGGCTGCACCCAAAGCCGATTGATGATGCGGCGCTTGTGAGCGAGCTGATTGCGCAGATTAAAGACACAGGCCATGCCGAGCGTGATAGCTCACTGAACTTTCTGATTTATAACACGCTGCCTGGCACAACGAGTGCGGCGGGCGTGAAGGCTGCCTTTCTGAAAGAGGTTATCCTTGGGCAGGTTGTGCTTGCAGAGATTACGCCGACTTTTGCATTTGAGCTGCTCTCCCACATGAAGGGTGGCCCTTCTATCGGAGTTTTGCTGGATATCGCACTTGGCGACGATGCGGCGCTCGCCACGCAGGCGGCAGATGTTTTGAAAACACAGGTCTTTCTCTATGAGGCCGACACCGCCCGTATTGAAGCAGCTTATAAGTCTGGGAATGCTGTCGCTGCGGACCTTCTGGAAAGCTACGCGAAAGCGGAGTTCTTCACCGAGCTGCCCGAAGTGCAAGAAGAGACCAAAGTGGTGACGTTCATCGCGGGCGAGGGTGATATCTCGACGGACCTGCTTTCACCGGGCAATCAGGCGCACTCGCGCGCGGACCGTGAGCTCCATGGCCAGTGCTTTATTTCAAAGGCGGCACAGGACGAGATCGAAGCGCTTAAAGCGGCGCACCCTGACAAGCAGGTCATGATCATTGCTGAAAAAGGTACGATGGGTGTTGGCTCCTCGCGTATGTCGGGCGTGAACAATGTCGCGCTTTGGGCGGGTAAGCCTGCGAGCCCCTATGTGCCTTTCGTGAACTATGCGCCGATTGTCGCGGGCACAAATGGTATCTCACCGATTTTCCTCACAACCGTTGGTGTGACGGGCGGCATTGGCCTTGATCTCAAAAACTGGGTCAAGAAAACGGGCCCTGACGGCAAGCCTATTTTGAACAACGATGGCGAGCCGATCCTTGAGCAAGTCTATTCTGTTGAGACTGGCACGGTCCTGACGATCAACAGCAAGACGAAAAAGCTCTATAATGATGCAGGCGACACAGAGCTTGTCTCACTTGAAAGCTCGTTTACGCCGCAAAAAATGGAATTCATGAGGGCGGGTGGCTCTTATGCGATTGTCTTTGGCAAAAAACTGCAAACCTTTGCTGCCGAAACGTTAGGCGTTGAGATGCCGCTTGTTTATGCGCCGTCAAAAGAGATTCACAACGAGGGCCAAGGCCTTACTGCTGTTGAAAAGATCTTCAACCGCAATGCTGTTGGTGTGAAAACAGACAAGCCGCTTCATGCGGGCTCTGATGTACGGGTGAAGGTGAATATCGTTGGATCTCAAGACACGACGGGCCTGATGACAAGCCAAGAGCTTGAAGCGATGGCGGCGACTGTTTTGTCTCCGTCCGTCGACGGTGCGTATCAGTCTGGTTGTCACACGGCCTCTGTTTGGGACTTGAAGGCGCAGGCGAACACGCCACGCTTGATGAAGTTTATGAACGACTTCGGCCTTGTTACGGCGCGCGATCCGAAAGATCAGTATCACGCGATGACAGACGTTATTCACAAGGTTCTCAATGATATCACTGTGGATGACCGCGCGATCATCATCGGCGGGGACAGCCACACGCGGATGTCCAAGGGCGTTGCCTTTGGAGCGGATTCGGGCACTGTGGCGCTGGCGCTGGCGACGGGTGAGGCGACTATGCCGATCCCTGAGTCTGTGAAAGTGACCTTCAAGGGCAAGATGCAGGACCATATGGACTTCCGCGATGTTGTGCACGCAACGCAGGCGCAGATGCTCCAGCAGCATGGCGACAACGTCTTCCAAGGCCGTATCATCGAGGTTCACATCGGCACGCTTCTGGCGGACCAGGCCTTTACCTTTACCGACTGGACAGCCGAGATGAAGGCGAAGGCTTCTATCTGTATCTCAAATGACGAGACGCTGGTGGAAAGCCTTGAGATTGCCAAGAGCCGCATCAAGATCATGATTGAAAAGGGTATGGAGCATGAAAACGGGATGCTTCAGAACCTTGTCGACATTGCGGACAAGCGTATTGCAGAAATCAAATCTGGTGAAGTCCCTGCGCTGACGCCTGACGACAACGCCAAGTATTTTGCGGAAGTTGTTGTCGATCTGAGTGTGATCGACGAGCCTATGATTGCAGACCCCGATGTAAACAACATCGATGTTTCAAAGCGCTACACGCATGATACGATCCGCCCGATCTCTTACTATAAGGCAGAGAAAAAGGTCGATCTCGGGTTTGTTGGCTCCTGCATGGTGCACAAGGGCGATATCAAGATTGTCGCTCAGATGCTGCGCAATCTGGAAGCGACGAATGGTAAGGTCGAGTTCAAGGCGCCGCTTGTTGTGGCGGCTCCGACTTACAATATCATCGACGAGCTGAAAGAAGAGGGCGACTGGGAAATCCTGCAGCGCTATTCTGACTTTGAGTTTGATGACTTTGCACCGAAGAGCAAAGCGCGCACCGAGTATGAGAACGTGCTCTATCTTGAGCGGCCAGGCTGTAACCTCTGCATGGGCAACCAAGAGAAGGCCGCCAAGGGCGACACCGTTCTGGCAACCTCGACACGCCTTTTCCAAGGCCGCGTTGTGGAAGACAGCAACGAGAAGAAGGGCGAGAGCCTTTTGGCGTCTACCCCTGTTGTGGTGCTTGCTGCCATTCTGGGCCGCACCCCGACGGTGGAAGAGTACAAAGCCGCTGTTGAAGGCATCGACCTTACGAAGTTTGCACCGCCCCAGCAGGTTCCGCTGGGGGCCAACTCGGCTCATTTCTAAAGACAGAACTCATTCAGCAAATAGCCCCTTCCTGCCAAACTGGCGGGGAGGGGTTTTGCTTTGGCGCGCGAATGCTATATGAGAGCCTAAGCCAAGCGGACAGGACCTATGACAAACGACACAACCATCACGCCAGACATGCTCACCGTACCGCGCAAAATACCTGAGTATGATGCGGGGCGGGTCAATATTGTTGGGCTTACGCGTGAGGCGCTCAAAGCCGAGCTTGCGCGTATTGGCACGCCTGAAAAGCAGCTCAAGATGCGCCTCAACCAAGTTTGGCAGTGGGTCTACCAATGGGGCAAGCGCGACTTTAACGTGATGACCAATCTCTCCAAAGCGTTTCGGGCCGAGCTTGAGGCGCATTTTGTGATTGAGGTGCCTGAAGTTGTCACGAAGCAAGTGTCCGATGATGGCACGCGCAAATACCTTGTCAAAATCGCGGGAGGCCATGAAGTCGAGGTGGTTTATATCCCTGAGACGAACCGTGGGACGCTGTGTATCAGCTCGCAAGTGGGCTGTACCCTGACTTGTACCTTCTGCCACACGGGCACACAGAAGCTCGTGCGCAATCTGACGGCGGGTGAAATCATCGGGCAGGTTATGGTTGCGCGGGACGATCTGGATGAATGGCCAGAGCCGGGTGCGAGTACGGCGAGCGCTCCGCCAAGACTGCTCTCCAACATCGTTCTGATGGGAATGGGCGAACCGCTTTATAACTTCAACAATGTGCGCGATGCGATGAAAATCGCTATGGACGGCGAGGGGATTGCTCTGTCGCGCCGTCGCATCACGCTTTCGACCTCCGGGGTTGTGCCTGAGATCGCCAAGACGGCGGAAGAGATAGGTTGTCTCTTGGCGGTGAGTTTTCATGCGACCACGGATGAGGTGCGCGATGTGCTAGTGCCGATCAACAAACGCTGGAACATCGAGACCTTGCTTCAAACGCTGCGCGAGTACCCCAAACTGTCCAATTCCGAGCGGATCACCTTTGAGTATGTGATGCTCAAAGGAGTGAACGACTCTGTGGAGGATGCGCGGCGTCTGGTGAAGTTGATCAAAGGCATTCCTGCGAAGATCAATCTCATTCCGTTTAACGAGTGGCCCGGCTCTGCCTATCAGCGCTCGGATCGCAAGCAGATCGAAGCCTTTGCAGAGATTGTTTACAAGGCGGGATATTCTTCTCCAATTCGTCGCCCGCGCGGTGAGGACATTATGGCGGCCTGTGGACAGCTTAAGTCTGCGACTGAGCGTGAACGCAAGTCTCGCCGCCAAATTGAGGCAGAAGCAGGGCTTGGCGGCTGATCTGCCTTAATATTACCTTCACATTCGTTAAAATTCCTCTTTTTGGCTAAACCTGCGCCACAGGCTCCTACAATGCTGATTTTGTAAACAGTGTGTTTTTACAAAAAAGGTAAAGGAGCAAGACAATGATGAATGATATCGAAACCATCCGTGATGTCGTGATGCGCGAGCGGAAAATGGCTGTGTCTGACCGTGAATGGAAGCACCGCCTGCGCGGATATGGCTATGCGATCCGTGATACTGACAAAGGCGCCTACGTTACATCTCTTTTGCGCGGAAATGATCTTTGCGCTTTGATGGGCTGAACCATGATACAGCGATGTGATCCTGTTGTGCTGAACCAGATCAAAGCGCTCGTGGCGCCGATCTTGTACAGCCCAGAAACGCTACAAACCCGTCAGAGGCGACTTGCGCGCCTCGGATATACTATCGCCGAGACAGGTGAGGGGGTTTACCTCGCCACATTGCCTCATGGCGTGCGCTTGATGGAGCTGCGTTAACGCGGCCAGATACCGCCTTTTGCAAGCAATTTGGCTTGCATCGGAGCCCAGTTGGCGGCGACTTCAAGTTCGGCTGCGAGGCTGACGAGCGCTGCGTCCTGACCTGCAGCCATGGCAAAATGAACGCCTATCGGCAGGTGATCGTCGCTCCAATAGAGAGGCAAAGACATACTTGGCTGTCCTGATGCGTTTGTGGCTGCCGTGAACGGCGAATAGTCAAAGACGCCGCCCTTATCGTTGCGATAGGCAACGAAATTCTCATTGTCAGGTTTCAGCCTGCCGATTTCGCAAGGCGGCTCTGCCAACGTGGTTGTGAGTAACACATCACAGGCGAGAAACTCTGCCGCCATACGCCGCCCGAAGGCGTGTATCTGATTTACGGCATTGAGGTAATCTGGGCCAGTTAGGGTATTGGCATAGGTGAGTGCGCCTCGTGTGACGCCTTCGAGCTGAGTTTGATCTACCTCTTCACCACGGGCCTTTGCTGCATTTTGGATCGCGAGGGCGGTCCCGCAAGCGACTGTAATCGTCCAGGCCGCCATCATCTGGGGCACATCGAGGCTTTTTGGTGGGATGTAAGCTTCAACATCATGCCCTAAACCTCTGAGAAGATGCGCTGTTTCTTGAACGGCTTTTAGGCACTCAGGGTGAATGTCGCGGCCGTCCAGAGTGGCTTCCACATAGCGGATTTTGAGTTTACGGGACGGAGTTTGGCGCGCGTCAGTAAAGCTTTGGGCCATATATGGAGCATGGTAAGGCGCTCCAAGATCGGGGCCTGTCACCGCGTCCATAAGCGTGCAGTTGTCACGCAGAGAGCGGGTGAGAAAGCCGTCGATGGCCATCCCCGCCCAGCCTTCGCCTGAGGCGGGGCCTGACGGAAAGCGTGCGCGCGTTGGTTTTATTCCGACAAGGCCGCAGGAGGCGGCAGGGATGCGGACAGAGCCGCCGCCATCAGAGCCATGCGCTGCGGGAACAATTCCAGCGGCGACTGCCGCGCCCGACCCGCCGGAAGAGCCGCCCGATGTGCGACCCAGATCCCAAGGGTTGCGTGTTGGTCCGCCATAGACTTGTGCTTCGGTGACGGGACCAACGCCCAGTTCGGGGGATGTGGTGCGCGCGAAGGGCACAACACCAGTGGCGGCAATGCGTGTGAACATGGAGGAATCGTAGGTCCACGTGTGGCCTTCGAAATACTTTGAACCATTATTTGTAGGGTAGGCGCGAGCCTCGCATTTGAGGTCTTTGAGCAGAAACGGCACACCTTTGAGGGGGCCGTCAGGCAAACCTTTTTCGATCGCGGCGCGTGCGGCACCCTCGGCGAGCATGGTAATGGCGTTGAGTGCCGGATTGAGCCGTGTGGTTTCGGCAAGGGCCATGTCCAGCAACTCATGGGCGGTGGTCTCGCCTTTTGCAACAAGCTCGGCGAGGCCAGTGGCGTCGTGACTGTGATAATCGGACATGGTGCGCTCCTTTATTTTAGCAAGGTTAGGAGCAAAGCGGAGCAGGGCGCAAAGAAAAACCCGCCTAAGGCGGGCCCATCTTGTCTTTCGTGCGGAGTTTTCGTCTTTAGCGGTGCAGTTTAGCCGCCCCAGGTGCGGACTGGCCCGCAATCCATATGGACAAAATTTGACCCCGAGTAGCGGCCAACGCCGCCAGCAGCGCAGGAGGCGGCCGCGCGGCCAATCTGGCTCACAGAGCGGGAACTGAGACGCAAATCGGCGGCCTGACCTTTGAGGTGCAAGGAGTTTTTGGCGACGCCGCTGGAGCGCGAGCGCAACATAGCGTTTGTTTTGGGGCTGCGGTAGCCAGAGAGCAGCATGTAGGGCTCACTCACATCCAGCAAATTAAGGGAGGCGGCCATGATATCGATGGTGCGCAAGTCCATGTTTTTCACATCACCCGTGCGCCAGTCACGCATGAAGTGGTTCACTTCCTGAACCGCGTCTTTGATGTAATCGCCTTCGACCCAATAAATCATGTCGATCTTTTCGCCTGTTCGCGCGGAGTACATCTTGATGCGGCGAATGTCGCCAGATCCACGCAGAAGACCTGCAGCTTTGGAGTATGTGGGGGCTGAAACGAGGGCTGTTGCGGCGAAAACGCCAAGCAATGCTCGTCTTGAGAAGCTCGTCGAGCTTGGTGTCTGTTTCATAGTCATAGCGCCGTCCCGTCGCTCTTACCTGTTTTCGCGGTGTTTCCCGCGTGTCCTGCCATCATCTCCCCAGATGTTCGCACCTTATGGCATATTTCGAATCATGGGCCAAGTTTAGTTTGCCCAATTTGTTGAATAGCCAGCGTTTTCGGCAGAAATTTGCTGAAAATCTGCGAAACTGCCCAAATTGGCCTTGTTCTGAGGCTTTGATGCAAATGTTCACCTTTCTGATGCGCTGATAATGCCATTGTGAGTGGACAGCGCGTATGACGTATATCAAAAGACTGTTGACGATATGTGTACAGTTATAAGAACGAGTGGGGGCTCTATGCAGATTTCTTTCAACCGAGTTCAGAACCTGATTGTGGTTTTTGTGATTGCCATGTTTGGTGCGGTAGCGCTTGCGGGCGCTGCTGAGGCGCAGGTGACAGCGTTCAAGCAGGCTGTTGCCGAAGCCGCAGCGCGGGACGCCGACATTGCGGCATTTTATAAAGCCAATGATTACAAGCCATTATGGACCGGGACCTTTGGAAAGGATACGCAGCGCCGAAAAGCATTGTTTCAGGCGATTGCCGAGGCGGACGTTCATGGTCTGCCAGGCAAGAGATATGATGCCGAAGGCCTGATGGCCAAGTTGAAGGCTGCCAACACTCCAAGGGCGCGCGGGCTTGTCGAAATCGAGATGAGCAAAACCTTTGTGGAGCTTGCGCAGAACATGCAGACAGGCGCACTTGTGCCCAGCAAAATTGATAGTGGGATTGTGCGCTCGATCCCGTACCGCGAGCGCAGCAGCTATCTGGCGAATTTTGCCAAATCAAACCCCAACAGCTTTTTCCGTGCTTTGCCGCCCAAGACGCCAGAGTATGCGCGATTGGTGAAAGCAAAGCTGCGTTTTGAGAAGTTGATTGCGTCGGGCGGCTTTGGAGAGACGGTGTCTGCGGCTTCGCTCAAACCTGGCCAATCGGGGAATGCAGTCATTGCGCTTCGAAATCGTTTGGGCGCGATGGGCTATCTTGGACGCTCAGTTTCGCCAAGCTATGACGCGGCGATGCAAAAGGCTGTACAAGAGTTTCAGCAAGACAACGGGCTTGTGGCAGATGGTGTTGCGGGTGCGGGCACTTTGAAAGAGATCAATACTTCGGCGGCTGATCGCCTGAAGTCTATTATCGTCGCGATGGAGCGCGAACGCTGGGTTAATCAGGAGCGCGGGCGTCGCCATGTTCTTGTGAACATCACCGATTTTTCAGCGCGGATCATCGACAATGGTAAAGTGACTTTTGAAACCCGTTCCGTTGTCGGGGCGAATGACAGTGAGCGCCGCACGCCCGAGTTTTCGGATGTCATGGAATACTTGGTCATCAACCCGACTTGGAATGTGCCACGCTCGATTGCCACCAAAGAGTATCTCCCGATGATGCAGCGCAATGCCAATGCGGTTGGGCATTTGCAGCTTTATGACAGCCGTGGGCGCAAAGTGGCGCGCAGCCAGATCAACTTTTCAAAGTATACCGAGCGCACTTTCCCTTACGCGATCAAGCAGCCGCCCTCCAAGCGCAATGCTCTCGGGCTGGTGAAGTTTATGTTCCCAAATAAATACAACATCTATTTGCATGATACGCCGGCAAAGAACCTTTTTAGCCGCGAAACACGGGCCTATAGCCACGGCTGTATCCGCCTCGGTGATCCGTTTGAATTTGCCTATGCTTTGCTGGCCAAGCAGAGCAATGATCCCAAAGGCGAGTTCCATCGGCATTTGAAAACAGGCGTTGAAACGGCTGTCCAGCTTGAGCAGCCCGTGCCTGTGCACTTGATTTACCGCACCGCCTTTACGGATGTGAAAGGTGGGACCCATTTCCGCCGCGACGTTTATGGCCGTGATGCGAAGATCTGGAACGCTTTGCAAAATGTAGGGGTGGTGCTTCGCGCGGTTCAGGGCTAATCAAAAGGCCCACAGCTGCGAATTGCTAGGAACGGGCCCATGACCTACACAATTGAAACCATTGCAAGATCGCTTGGAGCTCAGGCTTTTGGCGATCTTTCTCTTGAGATTGATGCTGTGGCTGAGCCGCAAGACGCTAGAACGCGTGACCTTGCTTTGGCGATGAAGCCAGCTTTTGCAGAGCGTTTGCCTGAGGGGCACGCTTTGGCAGCGGTGCTTTGGGAGGGTGCGGACTTTGAGACGCTCGGCCTGAAGGCGGCGATTGTACCTGCGCGGCCCCGCTATGCGCTTTCGGGACTGTCAAAGCAATTTGATCATGGTGAGAGCTTTCCCAAAGGCGTTCATCCTTCTGCCTTTGTGGATCCTGCAGCAGAGCTTGGCGCGGATGTGACTGTGGGGCCATTGGCGGTGGTGTCTGCAGGCGCACGCATTGGCGCTGGAAGTGTCGTTGGGCCACAGAGCTTCATTGGCGCCTGCGCGACCTTGGGAGAAGGTTGTTTTCTGCGCGAAGGTGTGCGGATCGGGGCGCGCACCACGCTTGGAGCGCGGGTTATTGTCCAGCCTGGCGCTGTGATCGGTGGTGATGGCTTTAGTTTTGTGACGCCTGAGCAGAGTGCTGTTGAGCGCACGCGCGCCTCACTTGGAGACCAAGGCGAGGGAGAAAGCCAACATTGGGAGCGGATCAACTCGCTGGGTGCAGTGCATATTGGTGATGATTGCGAGATCGGGGCAAACGCCTGTATTGACCGCGGCACAGTACGAGACACCAAAATCGGTGCGCGCACCAAACTCGATAACCTCGTACATATTGGGCATAATGTGGTGATTGGCACGGATTGTTTGATCTGTGGGCAGGTCGGCATGGCAGGCAGTTCGACCATTGGCAACAACTGCGTATTTGCAGGGCAAGTCGGGCTAAACGACAATATTTTTGTTGGCGACAATGTGATTGCAGGCGGCGCGACCAAGATATTCACCAATGTGCCTAAAGGGCGTGTTTTGCTCGGATATCCTGCTGTAAAAATGGAAACCCATGTCGAGAGTTACAAGGCGATCCGGCGTTTGCCACGGCTGTTTAAACAGGTGGCCGACTTGCAAAAAGCGGTTTTCAAAAACAGTGAGAACGACTAAACGGGCCTCAGGCAACCTTGGGGGGTGACATGAGTGTTCAGGACAAAGTGATCCGGATCATTGCAGAGCAAGCCGTGCTTGAGCCATCGGATGTCAGTGCGGATAGCACGCTGGAGAGCCTTGGTATTGACAGCCTCGGGCTGGTTGAAAGCATTTTTGCCATTGAAGAAGAATTCGATATTTCGATCCCGTTCAATGCCAACGAACCTGAAAAGTCAGAATTTGACATTACCAATGTGGCAAGCATCGTTGCGGGGATTGAAAAACTCGTCGCAGAGCAGCAGGGCTAAGCCGCGATGAAGCGCGTTGTCATCACGGGCGCTGGCACGATCAATGCGTTGGCTCATAATGTGCCTGACACACTCAAGGCGATGGCTGAGGGGCGCTGCGGCATTGGGCAACTTGTTATGCCGGATGTCGAGCGTCTTTCCGTGCAGATCGGCGCGCAGGTGCAGGGGTTTGAGCCCGAGAAACTATTCAACCGTCAGCAACTCTCGCTGTTTGACAGGTTCACGCAGTTTACACTTATTGCCGCGCGGGAGGCGATCGCGCAGTCTGGTCTTTCGTTTTCAGGTGAGCTTGCTGCGCGGTCTGGCGTTATCTTGGGCAATTCGGGCGGTGGAATGACCACACTCGATGAGAATTACCGGTCGGTCTATGAAGAGGGCAAGAACCGTGTGCATCCCTTTGTTGTGCCAAAGTTGATGAACAATGCCGCCGCGAGCCACGTCAGCATGGAGTTCAACCTCAAGGGGCCGAGCTTTACCGTTGCGAGCGCTTGCGCAAGTTCAAACCATGCGATGGCACAGGCGTTTCAGATGGTTCATGGCGGGCTTGCGCCAGTGATGGTGACCGGCGGTTCTGAATCTATGCTGTGCTTTGGTGGTGTGAAAGCCTGGGAAGGGTTGCGTGTGATGTCCAAAGACGCTTGCCGCCCGTTTAGTGCCAACCGCAACGGGATGGTGCAGGGCGAGGGCGCAGGGATATTTGTCTTTGAGGAATACGAGCACGCGCGCGCGCGTGGCGCGGACATCCTTGCCGAAGTGGCCGGGTTTGCGATGAGCTCTGATGCGGCAGATATTGTTATGCCCTCCAAACAGGGAGCCGCTCGAGCTATTTCGGGAGCGTTGCGTGATGCGAAGCTTAACCGTGAGGAGGTGGGCTATATCAACGCGCACGGCACGGGCACGGCCGCCAACGACAAGACCGAATGTGCGGCTGTGGCAGACGCGTTTGGCGCGCATGCGGACAAGCTGATGATATCCTCGACGAAATCCATGCATGGCCACCTGATTGGCGGGACAGGCGCTGTGGAGCTTTTGGCGTGTATCATGGCGCTGCGAGATGGGATCATTGCACCCACGATTGGCTACGAAGAGGCCGATCCTGAATGTGCACTTGATATTGTGCCCAATGAGGCCCGCGAGGCCAAGGTGAGCGCTGCCTTGTCTAACGCATTCGCTTTTGGTGGCTTGAACGCTGTGATTGCGCTGCGCAAAGTTTGATTTCTCTACCGCAACGAAAAAAGCCGCCTGCGGTGCGCAAGCGGCTCTTGACGATTTGATGGTCTATACACGCGTGCTTATTTGGCTGTGAGCGCATCAAAGCCTGCGGTGAACCCTGCAAGCGACATATCGAGCGCAACGACCTCATCTGGCGCAGGCGCAGGACGCAGAAGAACTTTTGCTTTAGCGCCTTTTTTCATGGCCGCGATGTCTTGTGATGTGAAACCAACGCGCGCAAAGCAGCCGATCGGACTACAGAAGCTGTAAGGGTAGCGACGGGCTTTGCCGTTGTCGATTTGGATGGTGAGCTGTGCGGAAAGCAAGGTTTCCAGTGGCACAAGGATATTGGCACCAGCGACGGCCTTGCCACCGTCGGCGAGTGGGAAAATCGTGACTTCGGCAACATTTGTACCATTCACGTCTTGAAGGACCTGGAACAGCTGGCAAGGCTCGTTGGGGTTGTCTTCGCCCGCGGGCAGTGCAGGGTCGCGCAGGCACTGGACCTTCCAGTCGCCTGACTCTGACTTAATGTAGGCTTCTGGTATGGCTTCTTCGCCAAGGCTCAGAGCTTCGGGGGCAGGTTCAACGGGTGTTTCAGTCGCTTCGACGGCATCTGTGGTTGCTTCGGATGTTGCGGCCGGGGTCTCTTCCGTTGCTGTTTGAGCTGAGAGGCTGAGTGGTGCTGCGAGAAGCGCTAGAATGAGCGCAGTGCGCGTTGTGTTGAACATTAGACTTTCCACCTGTTATTATAACGTTAGCAGCCACTTATCACGCAGGTGCGGCGCTGTCAGTGGCAAAACGGTCCGAGGCCAAAGGCTATGAGCACTTTTCTGCGCAAGTGGTTACAGCGCTGAAATGAACTGATTGGGTCTATGGCGTTTGACGGTCAAAAGAAAAAGGAGCCAGTTGGCCCCTTTTCCCAATAGTCTCTCCCCGTCGGACTTGGCCGACTTAATATGGTGCAGATGCTATGTCACTTGGTCGCAGGCGTCAATAGACCATTGTAACTAGACATAAAAAAGGGCCGCACCCAAGAGCGCGGCCGAGTCTGACAGGGAGGAAGCCAACTTCGCACCAAGAGGACATGAGGCGCGAAGCATGCTTGATACTGCGGGCAAAACATTAAAATACTGTATGCAAGGCGTGCGGAATCAAACGCACAGGTGATTTTAAACGGGAGACGGCTTTTGACAGATGGTATTTTTATGGGTGGCGGCGGCGCTGACTATGCGGACGCGCAGGTTCTGGGGCTAAAATATGCCAACCGTCATGGGCTGATCGCAGGGGCGACGGGCACGGGGAAAACGGTCACTCTGCAAATTATGGCTGAGAGTTTTTCCAATGCGGGCGTGCCTGTCTTCATGGCGGATGTGAAAGGCGATCTTTCCGGGCTGGCAAAGGCTGGCAGTGAGAGCGCCAAGTTGCATGGGGCCTTTACGAGCCGTGCCGAGAAAATCGGCTATTAAAATTACATCTATGACAGCTTTCCTGTGACATTCTGGGATTTGTTTGGCGAGCAGGGCCATCCGATACGGACCACTGTTGCTGAGATGGGCCCTTTGCTTTTGTCGCGGCTTTTGGAGCTGACCGAGGCGCAAGAAGGGGTTGTCAACATAGCCTTTCGTGTGGCCGATGAGGAAGGTATGCCACTTCTGGACCTGAAAGACTTTCAAGCGCTTTTGGTCTGGGTCGGCGAGAACAAAGACAGCCTGAGCCTGCGCTATGGCAATGTCTCTGTTTCTTCAATCGGCGCGATCCAGCGTCGCTTGCTCGTTCTTGAAAATCAAGGGGGCGCGAAGCTTTTTGGCGAACCTGTCCTAGCGCTTACGGATATTATGGCTGTGGATAGCGACGGGCGCGGGCGCATCAATGTGTTGGCTGCCGATACGCTGATGTCCTCACCACGCCTTTATTCAACATTCTTGCTCTGGTTGCTGAGCGAGCTGTTTGAGGAGCTTCCAAAAGTTGGAAACCCAGACAAACCCAAGCTCGTGTTTTTCTTTGATAAAGCTCATTTACTGTTTGAGGGGGCTCCCAAAGTTCTGGTCGATAAGGTCGAACAGGTTGCGCGGCTTATTCGCTCTAAAGGGGTAGGGGTCTATTTCATCACTCAAAATCCTGATGATGTCCCGAGGATATTCTGGGACAGCTTGGCAACCGAGTTCAGCATGCTTTGCGTGCCTTTACAGCTCGCGATTAAAAAGCACTCAGGTTGGCCGTGGAAACCTACCGCAAGAACCCTCGCTTTGACATTGAAACAGCCATCCGAGAAGTCGGGGTGGGCGAGGCTGTAACTTCGTTTTTGGAGGAGAAAGGCGTACCGGGCATAGCCGAACGCACGCTGATCCGACCGCCCAGTTCACAGCTCGGGCCCATCACGGCCGCTGAGCGTGCCGAGGTCGTGGCGCTGTCGCATATTGCAGGGAAATATGAGGCTGTTTTAGACCGCTGCTCGGCCTTTGAAATCTTGACGGAGCGTGCAGATAAAGCCGCTGCAGAAGCGGAGGCCGCCGAACGAGCCGAAGCAGCGGCAGAAGAGCAGGAGCGTGAGTTCAAGGCGGCTCGGCGCTATGAAGGCACTGGCGTAAGCCGCTCATCCTCGCGCAGCTCAAAAGGCGACAGTTTTGGCGAAGCTCTCACCAAGCAGGTTGTGCGTGAGCTCAAAGGGACCACAGGGCGCCGCATCATTCGCGGTATATTGGGCGGGCTTTTCAAAGGCCGCTAGCCGTCTGCGCGCAGCAGCAACTGTGAGACACGGAAGGGCGGGAGGACCATTGAGTGTGCCGCCCTTATCAACGCTTTCAAACAAGCTGTAGAGCCTTTGGAGGTCGGCTTTGCGCAAGAGCTTTAGCACCTGTGGCCCGAGCAAGAGGCTCTCGCTCTCAACGCCATTGGCCAGTACCACTATATGGGCAGCGCATGCGAAGTGATGCCATGTTATCTCGCGGCTGCCGCGCATCTCGCGAATGACCTTGAGGGCTGTGAGGGCCTTGGCAGGGGCAAAAGTGCTTCCGTCCAGTACGATGCGGTGTTGGGGGGATACGATAAGATTGGCGAAGGGCCTGTTTGGGCCGAGTGCACCGCGAGAAATCAGCACAGGGTGACCTGTGCCATCCAGCGCTTGTGTGCCGCGCCAGACCCAGAGGATCGGGTGCGCTTCTCCGCTTGCGTCAAGCAGGTAATCACCCTCTTGAAGAGCCTCGACGGCGCGCCAGCCTTGAGGTGTCAGGAGAAGCATGCCTGTAGCATAGCAGGCAGGGATGCTGCCTTGGTTGACGCTTGTTTGTTCATAATATGTCAGCCCGCCACCGTCACTTTGGAGCGAGTTTCCTTCCGTGGCGGTGAAGCCCACCTCGGTGCTTGTGAGCCCGTTTGCTGGGTCTTGGACGGCAGTCACTGTATTGCCCGCCCATGATATGAACTGGATCACCCCGCTGCCATCAAAAAGCGCGATTGCATCATCGGCATAGAACATGCCCATCGGGTCGCCTGTGCTGAAACCCGGGGTGGAGCTGTTGATCAGGTAGATGTCGTGGCCATTCATCGTCGCCACCGATGTGCCAAGCGGGAAGCCGTTGTATATCGTGCCGTCGAATTGGTAGAGAATGATCGAATATGAGGAAACATCTGTTCCAGTTGGAACAGCTACCTCAATGAATTCGGTGGATGATGTTCCGAAATAGCTGAATTCTGAAATATAGGCTGGCATGGCTCACCGCAGTTAAGTGTGGGGCCATCTTCGCAATGTAGGGTAAATATGAGGTTTATGTGTTTACTTCGTCTTCAAGTACGCTCTTGGTGCGGCTTTGGTGCTCCATACTCAGCACCCGGATCGGCACCGACATGAGCGCGACAAAGCCCGCAGCCAATACGGCCGAGCTGGCAAAGCCTATGCCTGCGAAGATCTGCAAGGAGTAGCGTGAAGAGAACGGCTGAAACAGAATATCGAAATAGCTGAGCCCTTCTGCTGTGCCAAAGCTGGCGTAGACCACGCCGGCCTCTGCCAAAACGGCAAGGCATCCAACGCCGAGACAAAAACTGCCTGCAAAGACGATCCGCTCTCGCCCGTCCATCCGCCGCTTAAGCACCGCAAATACTGCGCGGCCGAGCTGAGTGGAAAAGAACAAAGGGCTTACCGCGGCGAGGCGCATCCAGAGCGAGGGGTACCAATTTACCTCACCCTTGGGCATGTACAGCCAAAGCGCAACGAGCGCTGCGCAGACGACGCCAAAGTAAACGATGCCCTTGAGAGCAGGACGGACAAGAGGATGTATTTGGCTCATTTTTCGGGGATCAGGCCACGCGGACTAAAGCGCAGAACACAGAGCAAGATGATGCCCATGGTAAGTAAGCGCATGTGTGCCGCTGAATCCAGAAGATGCGCTTTGAGGGCGCTGCCTTCGGCCATGCCCGAGGTGATCAGTGTGAGGAAGGCCAGCCCCATTGGCTCAACTTGAACCCAGAAGAACCAGATCACAAAGCCACCCAGCACAGCGCCGAGGTTGTTGCCTGAGCCGCCGACGATCACCATAAGCCAGACAAGGAAGGTAAAGCGCAGTGGCTGATAGGACGTTGGCGTGAGTTGGCCATCAAGCGTGGTGATCATTGCGCCAGCGATGCCGCAAATGGCGGAGCCGAGAACAAAGATCTGCAAATGCCGCGCGGTGACGTTTTTGCCCATCGCCTCTGAAGAGACTTCGTTATCGCGGATCGCGCGCATCATTCGGCCCCATGGGCTCTTGAGCGCGGCTTGGGCCATGATGAAGATGACAATCAGCACAACGGCGAAAAGGCCTGCATAGAGCAACTTCACCCAGAGCGTTGAAGCGGTCACAGGATCAAAACCGTAAGCGTTGGCTTTAGCAACGAATTCCGCTGAGTTCTGTAGATCAATTTCATATGGGACAGGACGGGGAAGTCCGATCACGTTTTTGACGCCCCGCGCCATCCAGTCTTCGTTCTTCATGACTGCGATAATGATCTCGGCAATCCCCAGCGTTGCAATGGCGAGGTAATCAGAGCGCAGGCCGAGGGCCGTTTTGCCAATGATCCAAGCCGCACCTGCTGCAAGAACGCCGCCGATAGGCCACGCAAGCAGAACGGGCAGGCCAAGCCCGCCGATGTTTCCTGCATTTGCGGGGTTTATTGCCTCAACGGCCTCGACACCCCCATCAAAGACTGCGCGGAAGGCAAAGAAGCCGATGATCAGCACCGCCAGCATTGCGAGCGTGCGGTTGCGTCCGCTCTGCATGCGTTTGAACACAAGGATAGTCGAGACGATGCTCATGATCCCAAGCGCAAGGCCTGATACGATGCGGATCCCGCCTGCGCTCCATGCGCCTTCGACAGGAGGCATCGAGACAAGCACTGTGGCCAAACCGCCGAGCGCAACAAATCCCATGATCCCGACATTGAAAAGGCCAGCAAAGCCCCACTGAAGATTGACCCCAAGAGCCATGATGGCTGAGATCAGCCCCATGTTGAGAATAAAGAGCGCAGAGTTCCAAGACTGGAGGATGCCTGTGCCAATGATCAAAAGCGCGACAAGCGCAAAATAGATGCTGTTGCGGAGTGCATCGCTCATACCGACTGCCCCTTGAATAGACCTGTGGGTTTGAAGATGAGCACGATCAACAGGATCACGAAGCTCACCGCGAATTTGTAATCTGTGGAGAGAAGTTGAACCAGCCCGTCAGGTTCCAAACGCTCGGGCATCGCGTACACCAGTACTTTTTTCCAAGCATATGTTACCGTGACTTCAGAAAAGGCTATCACAAAACCGCCCGCAATTGCGCCCAGTGGGTTGCCGAGACCACCGACGATGGCCGCGGCAAAGATCGGCAGCAAGAGTTGGAAATAAACGAAAGGTTTGAATGTCTTATCAAGGCCATAGAGCACGCCTGCGATCGTTGCGAGCGTGGCCACGATGATCCATGTCACCATGACGACGCGCTCTGGGTTGATCCCTGACAGGAGTGCGAGATCTTCGTTGTCAGAATAGGCGCGCATAGATTTGCCAGTGCGGGTGCGGTTTAGGAACCAGAACAGTGCAGCGACGACCACGACCGCTGTCACAAGGGTGATACCTTGCGTCGTGCGTATCGCGAGGCCTTCTTGCAGGCCCGTCATTTCCTTGAAGGAGCGTACCGAAACGATAAAGCGCTCGCCATCAGCAAAACGTTGGTCATCGGGACCAATGATGAAGCGGGTGAGGCCATTCATGATGAACATCACGCCCATCGAGACGATCACAAGGATCACCGGTTTTGCTTTTTGTTGGCGGTAAAACTTATAAACCACACGGTCCGTAAAGAGCAGTAGCCCAATACAACCAAGGATGCCGAAGGGCAGGGCGAGGAGGGCTGTTGGCAGTGGCCCAAAACTGATCCCCATCGACTGGAACCACCATGTGAAGAGCACGGTTACCATGGCGCCGAAGGCCATTGTGTCACCATGGGCGAAATTGGAAAACCGAAGGATACCGTAGATTAGCGTGACCCCGAGCGCGCCAAGTGCGAGCTGTGCGCCATAGGCTGTCGCAGGGATCAGAACGAAGTTGGCCAGAGCCACGAATGCGTTCAAAAGGTCCATTTAGAAGGCTCCTTCACAAGTGCCAAGATACTGGATCGCTTGTGGTCCAGCGTTGAGATGTCCGCTAAGGCGCGCAGCCTCGGGCGTGATCGACAGGAGATACTCCGTGCCTTTTGCGGCGGCAAAGAGTGTGATGAGGGCGGGTTCTGATTTCATTGCGACGATGATCCAGTCGCCCGCTTCCGTTGAGACGCTCTGGTTTTCAAGCTGAACTTCCAGCTCGAAAGCAGATGGCGCACAGGCTTGTTCTTCGTAGCATTTGGTCTGAAAAATGCAGACAAAAGCCGCCGAAGGGCTGGGCAAAGTGAGCGCTGCGAGGAAGATGGCGAAGCGCATTATATCAGCCTCCCAAGAAGCTCTGGCGAACTTCCGGATTGGCGAGAAGCTCTTTGCCTGAGCCTGTATGAGCGTTTGCACCTTGAACCAGAACGTACCCTTTGTCAGCGATTTCAAGCGCTTGTCGGGCGTTCTGCTCCACCATCAGGATCGGTATCCCTGTGCGCGCGACATCAATGATCCGGTCAAAGAGTTCGTCCATCACAATGGGTGACACTCCGGCTGTTGGCTCATCAAGCATGAGAAGCTTTGGCTTTGTCATAAGCGCCCGCCCCACAGCAACTTGTTGACGTTGCCCGCCAGAGAGCTCGCCAGCCGCTTGAGAGCGCTTGTCTTTCAGGATTGGAAAAAGATCATAAATTTGCGCCATCGTATCTGAAAAATCATCGGTGCGGATAAAAGCCCCCATCTCAAGATTTTCTTCAACCGTCAGCGAAGGAAAAATATTGGAGGTTTGGGGCACAAAGCCCATGCCTTTGACAACACGATCTTGCGGGGAGAGAGATGTAATGTCCTCTCCGTCAAGCGTGACCGAGCCCTCGCGCAGATCAAGCATACCGAAGACAGCTTTCATTGCGGTTGATTTACCCGCGCCATTGGGCCCAACGATAACGGCGATTTCGCCACGATCGACCGAGATGGTGCAATTGTGAAGAATGTCGGGGCCGCCCTTTGAGTAGCCGCCAGTCATATTCTGACCGATGAGAAAAGGCTCAGACATGTGCGCCCCCCTTTTTCTTTCTAAAAATATCCTGGGGTTTGGGGCAAAGCCCCAAGAGTGACAGGCCCATCATGCGAACACCTTATCTTTGTTCTTCAGGCCCGTGCCGAGATAGGCTTCGACCACCTCCGGGTTGGCTTTGATCTCAGCAAGCGTGCCTTCGGCGAGGACGTGGCCTTCCGCCATACAGATGACTGGATTACAGAGCATATCGATGAAATCCATGTCGTGTTCGATCACCACAAAGGTATAGCCGCGCTCTTCGTTGAGGCGCTTAATAGTGTCGGAGATCGTATACAGCAGCGTTCGGTTTACGCCAGCGCCCACCTCGTCGAGAAAGACGATCTTGGCATCGACCATCATCGTACGGCCAAGCTCTAGAAGTTTTTTCTGTCCGCCAGAAACCTGGCCTGCCTTGTGATCCGCCAAATGTTCGATCGTGAGAAACTCCAAGACTTCGTCAGCCTTGGCGCGCAGTGCGCGTTCCTCATCGGCGATACGCTTGCGGCCGAACCACGTGTTCCACAGTGTTTCGCCTGATTGTCCCGAAGGGACCATCATCAGGTTCTCACGGCAGGACATCGAGCTGAATTCATGTGCAATCTGGAAGGTACGCAAGAGGCCCTTGTGAAACAATTCATGTGGCGGCAGGCCTGTGATGTCTTCGCCATCCATGATGACGCGCCCTGATGTGGGCGGCAAAACGCCTGCAATCACGTTGAACAGTGTGGTCTTTCCTGCACCGTTCGGACCGATCAAGCCCGTGATAGAGCCTTTTTCAATGGTCAGCGTAGCCCCATCGACCGCGTGAAAGCCGCCAAAGTGCTTATGCAGATCATGCACCTCAATCATGCATGTCTCCCCCAAATTATCGCGTTTAGATAAGAAAAACAGCCCGAAGCAAGCCTCGGGCTGTTTTATTGTAACGGTTAGAAATCAGCGGTAGCCGATTGTCGAATAGGCACCATCGGCGAATTCGATCTCTTGGTAGTTACCAGCAGATTCGCCCGCACCAACCAGTTCAACCGCTGTCGCACCGACGTAGTCGATCTCTGTGCCAGCTGCGATCAGATCAAGCGCTTTGGCCAGTTCGCCCGGGAAGATTTGCTCGCCAGGTGCGTTTGCCAGATCCATGATGTGATCTTTGTAGTCGGCTGACGCCGTTGAACCAGCTTTTGCCATCGCCATCATGATGAGGGCTGCAGCGTCATAGCTTTCTGGAGCAAATGCGCTTGTGCCGTCAAAGCCCGCGCCCTCGGCCATGCCTACGAAAGTTGCAGCACCCGTGCTGTCTGTGCCTGGATATGCACCGAACGATCCATTGAGTTCTGCGCCGAAGTTTTCGTTGAGCTTCGCGCCAACCATGCCGTCTGGGAAGTAGAATGTTTCAAACGCGCCAGTGTCGAGAGCAGAGCGGACAACGCCCGAGCCGCCTTGGTCAACATAGCCAGCGACCACGAGAACTTCACCGCCCGCTGACGCAAGCGCGCCAACTTCTGCAGAATAGTCAGCCTTGCCATCTTCGTGCGCTGAAACGATTGTTACAGTGCCACCAGCCGCTTCAAACTCGGTCTGAATCGCGTCGGCCAGGCCTTTGCCGTAGTCGTTGTTGGTGTATGTGATCGCGACTTCTTTAAAGCCGCGGTCCTGAAGGATGTTTGTCACAATCACGCCTTGGCGCGCATCTGAAGGCGCTGTGCGGAAGAAAAGACCATCGTCTTCAGCTGTTGAAAGACCAGGTGATGTGGCTGAAGGCGAAACCATGACGATGCCGTTGGGGCGCGCCACGTTTTGCAGGATCGCGCCTGTTACGCCTGAGCAGTCTGCGCCCATGATGCCAGCAACACCGTCTGATGTTACGAGACGTTCGGCGGCCGATGTGGCGGCTGCGGCGTCGATGCATGTTGAGTCACCGCGTACAGGCACGACGGCAGAACCGCCCATGAACTTGCCGCTGTCTGTGACTTCTTTCATCGCCAGCTCGGCACCGGCCGCCATGGCTGGTGTGATAGATTCAAGTGGGCCTGTGAAGCCGAGGATGATGCCGATTTTGACATCTTCTGCAAAAGCGCCACCTGCCATCAGGGCAGATGCGGCTGTTGCCATAAGGAATTTTTTCATGTGTCTTCTCCCAAGTGGTGTTTTTGTTCTTTAGACTGTCGACCAGAATAGCGCAGAGTTTGGAAAAGAAAAGCTGGATTATGCGTCTCTTGACCAAGCGTTAACTATGTTGTCCGTTGATTAGATCACGCTGACGTCAAGCGGCGGGAAACCGTTGAAGCCAACGCTCGAATAGGTTGTGGTGTAGGCGCCTGTGTTTCGAATGAGAACACGGTCCCCGGCAACAAGGTTGAGTGGCAGCATCACTGGACGTTTTTCATACATAACGTCAGCACTGTCACAGCTTGGGCCAGCAAGAATACAGGGACCAAGCGCGCCTCCGTCTTTGGCTGTCTCTAATTGGTAGCGGATGGCTTCACCTTCGGTTTCTGCGAGGCCTGAGAAGCGGCCAATATCCAAATAAACCCAGCGCGCCCTGTCCTGCGCGGACTTTTTGGAAACAAGCAGAACTTCGGCCACGATCACACCCGCCTCGGCAACAAGACCACGGCCCGGCTCAGCCATGACACGAGGAGGCGTCTCAAAAAGCGTGTCAATCTGTGCCATAATATTGGCAGCGTATGCTGTCGGTGCTTCAATGGCCTCTCCGTAAAACGCCGGAAAACCGCCACCGATGTTCAGCAAACTCAGGGTGTGACCTTGCGCCTTCGCTGCGTGCCACGTTTTTGAGATTGCCTCCAAGGGGGCAGCCCACATTTCGGCACGACGTGTTTGTGAGCCAACATGAAAAGACAGGCCGATAGGCTCAAGACCCAGCACGCGGGCGAAGTTCAAGAGCTCAAGCGCCATTGGACCATCGCAACCGAACTTGCGGCTGAGGGGCCAGTCGGCCTCTGATACATCCACGAGCAGGCGGATGTAGACTTGTGCGTGCGGCGCGTGATCTGCGATCTTTTGAAGCTCAGCTGCGCTGTCGGCTGCAAAAAGCCGTACGCCCACGCTGTGCGCATAAGCAATATCTGAGGCGCGTTTTACTGTATTGCCAAAAGAAATCAGCGAGGGATGCGCGCCTTGCGCGAGGCAAAGTTCGATCTCGCCACGCGACGCGGCATCAAAGCCTGAGCCTTCGGCCACCAGGGCCGCGATGATCTTTGGCTCTGGGTTGGCTTTCACGGCATAGTGGATGTGCGCTCGGCCAAGACCCGCCTTGAGACGGTGATACTGTGCACGCACGCGGCTTGTATCAAGTACAACTGTTGGCCGATCAAAAGTATGGGACGCAATGAAGGCATCCAGAGCAGAGGGCATAGCTGAAGAGAAAGGCGCAAAGGCGCCTTGGTGTTGCATCGTCATGGGTCATCTCCAAATAGACTCGGCCAAGGATATGGCCGCTCAGTTCCAAAGGGAGACGTTACCGTCGCTACGTAAACACGTGTGCGTTGATGCTACAGGCCAGAGGCGCGTGCGTTGGCGTCTATAATTTCGCCATATGGGGCCAAAAGTGAGTCGCGACAATATGGAAAATGCAGGCGGAGGAAAATCTTTTTCAGCCTCGCAAAATATGGCCGAAAAGACGCATTCACGCGCATGTCAGTTGATCGGGTCGCTGGTATCGCTACCTTGGGCACATGAGACCCATTTTCCTCGCCGCTTTGCTCAGTCTGCCCCTGTCTGTTCACGCCCAAGATATCGGCAAAATCACTGAAATCGCTTCTGGCCTCAAGGGGCCGTGGAGCATCGGATTTTTGCCCGACGGTGAGGTTCTCGTTACAGAGAAGCGCGGCAAGCTCTGGCGGATCGGCGCGGACGGCAAGCGCGATGAGATTTCGGGGCTGCCTGCTTCAGAGGACAAAGGGCAGGGTGGTTTGTTTGATGTTCTGCCAGCGCGCGACTTTGCCATCAGCGGACGGATTTATCTGAGTTATGCAAAGGCAGGTGAGGGAACTTCTGTCAGCATGGCGCAGCTCGAGGGGGATAGGCTTATCGGTGTGACAGAGATATTTGAGATGCAGACCGATAGCACAGGCGGGCGGCACTTTGGCGGGCGGCTCGCAGAGGCTGCGGATGGAGCGCTTTTTCTGACCATGGGGGACCGTGGCGACAGAGCCGCGGCACAAGACCCCGCACGCCACAATGGGACGATTGTCAGGATCGATCCAGGCCGCGGAACAGCTCTCTTCACCAAAGGCCACCGCAACCCACAGGGGCTTGCCTTTGATTTAGGCGGTCAGCTGTGGGCACATGAGCATGGCGCCCGTGGTGGCGATGAGATTAATCGCATCGATAAGGGCAAGAACTATGGCTGGCCTATTATCGCCTACGGCACGCATTATTCTGGCGCTAAGATTGGCGAGGGCACGGCGAAAGACGGCTTTGAGCAACCCGTGTTTCACTGGGATCCCTCGATTGCCCCTTCAGGTCTCGCCATTCATTCGGGCAAAAACTGGCCCGCCATGGCGGGACGCTTTCTTGTTGGCTCTCTCAAGTTTGACCATATTGCCGTGATGGCGGCGGGTGGTTCTGAGCAGGTCGGTAAGATCGAAACACGCGAGACGCGTCGTGTACGGGATGTGCGCGAAGGGCCTCTTGGTGGCATCTGGTTTTTAAGTGAAGAGCGTGGGGCGCTCTACCGGATCGCCCCGCCAAATTGAGCGCTGCTGTGAGGGTGAGCCATAGCGTGGTCCCTAAAAGGCATCACGTCTGAAAACATAAGCATTGGTCTAGATGGAAAGACGTGTCGCTTGTGATCCGCGCTCGCGATAGGGCGTCGTATTATAGTGGCCGCGATAACACTTTGAGAAGTGGCTCGGCGAAGCAAAGCCGCACGCCAAAGCGACATTGATGACGCTCATATCTGTCTGCATGAGGAGATTACGCGCTTTTTGCAGGCGCAGTTCCATATAGTAGCGCTTTGGCGAGCGATTGAGATAGCGCCGGAAGAGCCGTTCGAGTTGGCGCGTGGACATGCCCACGTCTTTGGCAAGCACGGCTGGGCTGATCGGCTCTTCGATGTGGCTTTCCATCATCTGGATCACAAGGCTGAGCTTCGGATGGCGCACGCCAATGCGCGTGGGCACCGACAAGCGCTGAGTGTCTTGGTCTGTACGAATAGAACTATAGATCAGCTGGTCTGCCACAGCATTGGCAAGCTCTTCGCCATGATCGTCAGCAATGATCTTGAGCATGAGGTCGATCGAACTTGTTCCGCCCGCCGTAGTAAGGCGGTTCTTGTCGATGACAAACACTGATTTTGTGAGCTCGACGTCATCAAATTCTTCGGTAAAACTGTCTTGATTTTCCCAATGGATCGTTGCGCGCCGTCCATCAAGCAGGCCTGCCTTGGCCAGCGTAAAGGCCGCCGTACACAAGCCGCCAATGATCGGTCCTTTGCGTGCTTCGCGGCGCAACCATGACACCAAACGCTTAGTGGTAGCCACTTGCACATTGATACCGCTGCACACAAGGAGTGTGTCGTCGCGGTTTAGCTCACCCAAATCCATATCAAGCTTGAACTCTGTCCCTGCGGAGCAACTTACAGTTTCGCCGCCTTCGCCAGCAAGCTTCCACTCATAGAGTGGCAATTCCGCCATGCGATTGGCAATCCGCAAAGCTTCGATTGCCGAGGCAAAGCTCAGCAACGTGAAGTTGTCGAGCAACGCAAATATAAAGCGCCGCGGCCTGTCAGGTGCGGCATCCAATTTGATGGTCGGGCGTTGTTGCAGGCTCATAGAGGGCTTTCGTTAGTCTTGAGCGCCAAATATTGTCGCTTTTCATCACTTGTTCAGAGCTTGGCGGATAGGTCAAGACATCTCGTATCGCAAAACGACGTGCGCTCTTGCAGTGCGCTGGCTTCTGCGATTTTTGCGCACAAAGCAAGGGCAATTCATTTCTGATATGGTTTTCGCGCCCAAGCGCCGCTATAAGGCGGCCTCGCAAGACCAAATACTGGAGACAAGACGATGACGGAGTGGAAAAAACCTGGCTGGCGCGCAAAGCCAAGGATCCAGATGCCTGACTATACCGACCAAGCGCAGCTTGAGGCGGTCGAAGGGCAACTTTCAAAATATCCGCCGCTTGTCTTTGCGGGCGAAGCGCGCAAGCTCAAAGCGCATCTGGCTGCGGCTGGGCGTGGTGAGGCGTTTTTGTTGCAGGGTGGCGACTGTGCCGAGAGCTTTGACCAATTTACAGCGGATGGCATTCGCGACACCTTCAAGGTGATGCTGCAGATGGCGATGGTGCTAACTTATGGTGCCAAGGTTCCTGTGATCAAAGTGGGCCGTATGGCGGGCCAGTTTGCCAAGCCACGCTCCGCGGCAACAGAAACTGTGGATGGTGTAGAACTGCCGAGCTATCGCGGCGATATTATCAACGAGCTTGATTTTAACGCTGGCGCGCGCATTCCCAACCCTGACAAAATGCTGCAAGCTTATATGCAATCAGCAGCAACACTGAACCTTTTGCGTGCGTTTTCGACAGGTGGTTTCGCGGATATGCACCGCGTGCACTCTTGGACGCTTGGCTTTGCTGAAGGCGATGGCGCATCTCGCTACGGTGATTTGTCAGCTCGAATTCAGGATAGCATCGACTTCATGGCCGCGGCTGGCATTACGGGCAAAACAACCCACGAGTTTAGCTCTGTTGAGTTTTACACCAGCCACGAAGCGCTTCTGCTTGAATATGAAGAGGCGCTCACACGGCTTGATAGCACATCGGGCAATTGGCTCGCAGGTTCGGGCCATATGGTCTGGATTGGCGACCGGACGCGTCAACCTGATGGGGCACATGTCGAGTTTGCCAGTGGCGTTCTAAACCCGATTGGCTTGAAGTGTGGTCCGTCGATGGAAACAGATGACCTGAAGCGTCTGATGGCAAAGCTGAACCCGACAAACGAAGAAGGCCGCCTGACATTGATTGCGCGCTTTGGGCAAGGCAAAGTGGGCGACAATCTGCCAAAGCTTATCCGCGCGGTTGAGGAAGAAGGGGCCAAAGTTGTTTGGGTCTGTGATCCAATGCATGGCAACACTATCAAGTCGTCTACAGGCTACAAGACACGTCCGTTTGGACAGGTATTGGGAGAAGTGCGCGAGTTTTTTGGTGTTCACAAAGCCGAAGGCACACAGCCGGGCGGCGTGCATTTTGAAATGACTGGTCAGGATGTAACTGAGTGCACGGGTGGTGTGCGCGATGTGACGGATGAAAACCTGTCAGATCGCTATCATACAGCATGTGATCCACGGTTGAATGCCTCGCAATCTCTCGAGCTAGCGTTCCTTGTGGCCGAAGAGTTGACCAATCTTCGTAAAGAAACCCTCGCGCAAGCGGCGGGTTAACGCTCATGACAAGCCGGGCCTATCCTTGCGGGTAGGCCCATTTGAGCAGGGTCTCATAGGGTATGACGCGTTGTGCGCAGTCCTTTGAAAAGGGTTTGCAAAATTTTCATTCGGTTCAAAGCTGGTGCATTTCCATTGGGTAATGAATTCACGCGTTTTCAATCATCAGATTTGATGACGCGCAAGTAGCTGGGTCTTTTGACCGTTTCAGTGCCTGTTGGGCTCACAAAAGGGGTTGCGGCGTCTTTAAATCCTGTTGCTGGCTCAAGCTGCGGGTGGTGCTCAGTCGACGGGACAACCTTTAGAACATCGATGTTGGTTTTCTTGGCCGCCAGAATGTCAAAACGCTGCGGTTTGCTTCGTGTGAGACCTTTGGTTTCAAGACAGCCAAGAACGCGATTTACATGACCTTTTTCGTCAACAAGCGGCAGAAGCACCATGCGGGCTTGATGCTCTGTATCTGTTTGCCCTTCGGCCGTCAGGCTCAGATGCATCAGTGCCGGACCATTCAGGAGCCCGACGAGCACACGGCCAAACGCGTCGCGTGAAGGTGGAGCGATCAGTGTGCTAATAGGGATACCGCGTACTTCGATTCCTGTTAGCTCGTTCAGATGCATCCCGGCAATGTGGATGCGCGCCACACCTGTTCCAATACTTTCCAAGATAAAAGCGTAGTTTAGAGCGTCCTCAATGCCACGCGGGTCAATTGAAGAGCGTTTGGGCAGATTGTTTTTGGGCTTTTGGCTATGCCAATAGGCTTCAACAAGCGCACAGGCAGGAAACTGGTTCTGGCTCAAACGGTCCATCATGCTCACTACTTCACCACTCCGCTTCAACTCTGACATATATCCGCTCCGTGTGTAAACTGGCCGTATAAGCTCCTATATGTGCGTCTATGGAGTGTTTTCCCCCTGCAGATCAAATATGGCCTAAATTGGGCGAAAATTTGAATGAATTTGGTAAGGTTGGTTAACTGCCTTAGCCAGAAGGCTTGCGCCATGCACCTTGAAGCGCGTAAGTCAGGCCGCAAAGCAGGAAAAGGAGTGTGGCGGTGATTTCATCCATGACAGGGTTCGCTTCGGGCAAGGGCCACTTTGGGGCGCATAGCTGGAGCTGGGAGCTACGCGGGGTCAATGGCAAAGGGCAGGATATCCGTATTCGTGTCCCTGACTGGATCACCGGACTTGAAACACATCTGCGCAGTGCGATGGCCAAAGCTACAGAGCGTGGCAATATAACAATTGGCTTGAGGCTCTCTCGCGAAGAGGCGGGCGCCGGTTTGAGCCTGAACGCTTCGCAGCTTGAGGCTGTTTTGGCAGCGATGGCTGAAGTGGAACAGCAGGCGATGGACCAGGGTCTCTCCCTTGCGCCCAGTACTTCAAGCCAGATCTTGGGTTTGCGCGGCATTATGGAGCAAAGTGCGATCGAAGATGATCCAGCGCCTCTGTTGGCGGCTCTGAAAAGCGATTTCGCACCTGTTCTGGCGAGCTTTGCTGAGATGCGCGCAGCAGAAGGGGCGCAGCTACAAGCCTTGATCGGCTCACAGCTTGACGACATTGAACGCTTGACCAATGCGGCAGCTGAAGCTGCCAATGCACGCCGAGAGGAGAGCTCTGCGGCTTTCCGTGCGAGCCTTGCCCGTGTCGCAGAGGCTGTCGATGTGGACCAAACACGCATCGCCCAAGAACTTGCCATATTGGCAGTGAAGGCTGATATCACTGAGGAACTGGATCGTCTGCACGCGCATGTTGCGGCGGCGCGTGATCTAGTGGCCAAAGGCGGCCCTGTTGGGCGTAAACTTGATTTTCTGGCGCAAGAGTTCAATCGAGAAGCCAATACGCTCTGCTCCAAAGCGCAAATGAGTGCGCTGACCAGCATCGGGCTTGATCTCAAGTCGGTGATCGACCAGATGCGCGAACAAATTCAGAATGTGGAGTAAAATATGAAAGACCGTCGTGGCCTCTTGATCATTTTGTCCTCGCCATCTGGCGCAGGCAAATCCACACTTTCCAAACGGCTCATAGCTTGGGATCCGAGCATTTCTTTTTCCGTGTCGGCCACCACGCGGCCGCCCCGTGACGGCGAGACGAATGGGGTCGATTATCATTTCCTCACCGAGGAGGCCTTTAAAAAGACCGTCTCGGACGACGGAATGCTCGAGCACGCACATGTGTTTGGCAATTTTTACGGGTCACCGCGTGCTCCTGTTGAGGCTGCAATCGGGCAGGGCAAGGACGTGCTCTTTGATATTGACTGGCAGGGCGCGCAGCAAATTCGCAACTCTGCCCTCGGGGCGCATACTCTGAGTATCTTTATCCTGCCGCCCTCAATCAAAGAGCTGCACCGCCGTCTCGTCAGCCGGGGTCAGGATAGCGCAGAGGTTATTGAGAAGCGGATGCGCAAGAGTTGGGATGAAATCAGCCGTTGGGACGCCTATGACTATGTTCTGGTCAACGATGACTTGGACGCAACTGAGGAGCGCCTGGAAACCATCATCACGTCGCGCCGTCATCGTCGCATTCAGCAGCCACATCTTGTAGAACATGTTCGCAAGCTTCAGGCCGAATTTGAGGAGATGTCATGACGATTTATACTCTGGGCGACAAAGCCCCACAGATCGATCCGGATACATGGGTTGCACCAGATGCAAATGTGATCGGTGATGTCGTGCTTGAGGCTGGTGCCTCGGTTTGGTTTTCCGCCACATTGCGCGGCGACAACGAACGGATCACCATCGGGGCGGGGAGCAACGTTCAGGAAAACACAGTGATGCATACAGATATCGGTTTTCCACTGAGCATTGGCGCGGGTTGTACCATTGGCCACAAAGTTATGCTTCACGGTTGCACGATCGGCGAGAATTCCTTGATCGGTATGGGCGCTATTGTGCTGAATGGTGCCAAGATCGGAAAAAACTGCCTGATTGGCGCGGGTGCTCTGATCACCGAGGGTAAAGACATCCCTGATGGTAGCCTTGTGATGGGCAGCCCAGGGAAAATCGTGCGTATGCTTGACCCTACAGCAATCGAAGGCCTGCGCTCTTCGGCTTTGCATTACCAAGACAATATGCGCCGCTTTCGGGCGAACCTCGCTACGCTTTAGGCGTCGATCTGGGCCGATGTTCCCTCACGAGAGCGCGGCGCAATAAGCGAGTGACAAAGCGAGGCTGCGAGCGTTGAGGCGTCTGCAGCGTCCCAGAGAGAGAATTCGATCTGATCAAAAGCCGTGGAGAGTTCACGCAGAATCAAGCTTCGGCTCGGAAGCTCAACCGAGCTGATTAGGATGCAGCGTCCCGAAAAATCAGCTTTGGTGAGGGCATGCCCGATATCATAAGCGTCATAATCTGCCGCAATGAGCCAGCCGATATAGGCCGCTGGAGGGGGTGTTGCTCCTGCAAAAATTGTCAGGTCGCACAATGGCACATGTGTACCTATATACTTTTGATCAAGGACAGGGGCCTTAGCTGATGGTGAGGTGACAATCACAAATTTGGGCTTTAGCAGCAGCGAAATAAAGCTCATGGGTCTTTGGTCCTCATAAAAAGATGTATCGTTAAACCAAATGTGGCTCCCGTGACTCCCCCCGAAGCATCAGGCGCACCACAGATGTGCGGAAGTCGAGCATGGCCTGCCAAGAAGACTTCTGCAACTTCCCTATTTTGTGGAATTGCAAAGACGACCAAAACACATAAAATACCCCCGCCTGCCTCTTGCGCATTGTGAGGGCCGTGTTGCCCTACGCTGGAACAAAAACGCGATGTCAGACACCTTCTCAAACCAAAATATCGCCATGCTTTTAGCGGCGCTACCGATTCCCGTACTTTTGGTCGGGGGGGATGGGCGCGTCGCGGCAACCAATGCGATGGGGCAGGCGCTGTTGGGCAGCGGAGCGGCCCTCGGCCAACCCTATGTTTCGGTCTTGCGCCAACCAGCACTGGTTGAGGCTGTCGAAGCCACGATCAAGGACAAGACCCTGCACAAAGCTCGTTTTTTGGTGCACTCCGACGGCAAAGAAGGGGTCTATGAGGTACATTGCAATCCAACAAATGCCCTGACTGACGGGGTCATGGTGAGCTTTCTGGACATTTCGGACCGCGAGCAGGCAAGCCAGATGCGCCGTGATTTCGTTGCCAATGTCAGCCATGAGTTGCGCACGCCGCTCACATCTTTGATGGGATTTATCGAAACGCTTCAGGGCCCTGCCAAAGACGATGCGGGAGCGCGCATGCAGTTTTTGGAAATCATGAGTTCGGAAGCGGCCCGCATGGAACGGCTCGTAAGTGATCTTTTATCCCTGAGCCGCGTGGAGGCCGAGGAGCGGCTGCCTCTGCGTGACAAAGTGGCAATTGGGGCGTTGCTAACGTCGGTCCTCAGTTCATTGGTGCCCAGAGCCAGCGAAACCACTGTGGAAATCATAACAGAACTGCCAGAGCATGATTTGAGCGTGCGGGCAGAGGCTGATCAGCTGCGACAGGTTTTTACGAACCTGATTGAAAACGCGATTAAGTATGGCGGGGCAGGTGGCAAAGTCTTGGTGTCATTGAGCGCAGTGGAAGGCCAGCCTGCTTTGCGGGGGCAGCCGGGTGTTTTGGTTAAGGTTAAAGACTTTGGTGCGGGAATTGATCCGTTGCATATTCCACGTTTGACCGAACGCTTTTACCGCGTTGATTCTCACCGATCACGCCAAGTCGGAGGTACCGGGTTGGGCCTCGCAATCGTCAAACACATCGTTCAGCGCCACCGTGGGCGGCTGAGAATCGATTCGGATTTGGGAAAAGGAGCAGAGTTTAGCGTTTTGCTCCCACGGGGCGATGCTGTTTAACCTTTGTTTACAGGGCTGTGATGGGCTGTCATGAAACTGTTACACAGTTGTCACAAAAGCATAATCACCCGAGCCTAAGAAGCGGGGCAAGGCCGCTGATCGCAGGGGCCAGAAACCTGACCTAGGAGTGACAAATGTCATACGCAAAAACAGCCGTTTCCGCCGTTGCACTTTTCGCAGCTGCTGCCACATCCGCCGCCGCTCGCGACAACGTACAAGTGGCTGGTTCATCCACAGTACTGCCTTACGCTGCAATTGTTGCCGAGGCCTTTGGCGAGAATTTTGAATTCCCGACACCCGTTGTTGAATCAGGTGGGTCAGGCGCTGGCCGTAAGAAACTTTGCGAAGGCGTTGGCGAAAACACCATCGACATTGCGAACTCGTCTTCAAAAATCAAACAATCAGACATCGACCTCTGCGCCTCAAACGGCGTGACAGAGATTATGGAAGTGCGCATCGGGTATGATGGGATCGTATTTGCATCCGAAATCAACGGTCCGTCTTATGCGTTCACTCCTGCCGATTGGCACAGCGCACTTGCTGCAGAAGTTGCTAAGGACGGCGCTTTGGCCGCAAACGGCAATGCAACATGGGCTGACGTTAACGCTGCGTTGTCATCAGAAGAAATTCTCGCATTCATTCCTGGCACAAAACACGGCACACGCGAAGTTTTCGACGAAAAAGTGATCGTTGCAGGCTGTGAAGCCAACGGCACATTTGACGCCCACATGGCGGCAAACGGTGGCGACAAGAAAGCAGCCGAAAAAGCCTGCATGCAGCTTCGCACAGACGGTAAGTCAATCGACATCGACGGCGACTACACAGAAACGCTTGCACGTGTTGATGCCAACAAGAACGGTATCGGTGTCTTTGGTCTTTCATTCTACCAGAACAACACTGACAAGCTTCAGGTTGCGACCATGGGTGGCGTGTCACCTTCGGTCGAGACAATCTCTACAGGTGAATACCCTGTGTCTCGCCCGCTTTACTTCTATGTGAAGAACGCACACCTCGACGTCATTCCTGGCATGCAAGAATATGTTGAGTTCTTCGTGTCTGACGAGATCGCAGGCCCTGATGGACCGCTCGCGGCCTATGGCCTCGTGTCAGATCCCGAGCTTGCGAAGACACAGGAAATGGTGGCAAACCGCGTGCCAATGGGTGCTTTGAACTAAGCCCGAAACCAAAGAGGGGTGGCGCTGACGTGCCGCCCCTTACCAATGCGGTGGAAAGACTATGAGCTCCTTCTCTATCATTATGATCGTCCTTGGCCTTGGTGGGCTGGGGTTCTTTCTTGGGCGCTCTCGTGCCTTGTCCATGTCCGACACCAATCATAAAAAGCTGCACTCCTTGCCTGGCTACTACGGCCAGATTGTTGCGCTTTATACGATTGTGCCTGCGCTGCTTATTCTAATGACGTGGTTGTTCGTGCAACCTGTCCTGATCGAGACACGCGTCTCAGGAATGATACCCGACAGTGTAATCCCGGAGGGGGGTGCTAAAAGCCTAGTATTGGCTGATGTGCGCCGTATTTCTGGCGGCCTAGATGCACTTATGGCGGCGGCGGGTCTGAGCGAAGATGAACTGGCTCAGATGAACGCTGATCAGACTGACATCCGAAAGCAACTGGCCGAAGTGAGCGTGGCAATTGGAACAGATGTGCAGGGGCCTGTTTTTGAGGCTGCAAAGACGTTTCGCGCAACTGAAAACGTTGGCCGCTTCTGGATGTCAGGCGTTACGCTTGCCATGGCTGCACTTCTTTTTGTGGTGACGCTGCTGCGGATCACGCCTGACTTGCGCGCCCGCAACACGAGCGAGACATTTGTTTTGTCCCTGCTCATCGGCGCATCCCTTGTCGCAATCCTGACGACTGTCGGTATCGTGGGGTCGCTGCTGTTTGAGACTTTGAACTTCTTCAAGATGTATCCAGCCAAAGACTTCTTTTTCTCCACGGTTTGGAACCCGCAGTTTCGCGGTGGGTCCGATCTGGGTATTTTACCTCTGCTCTGGGGCACACTATATGTCAGTTTGCTGGCGTTGCTCGTTGCTGTGCCGACAGGTTTGATGATTGCGATCTACCTCGCTGAATATGCGGGGAAAGGCCTGAGGTCTTTTGCCAAGCCCGCTATCGAGGTTTTGGCGGGGATACCCACAATCGTTTATGGCTTGTTTGCCTTGATTACAGTCGGCCCGTTTCTGCGGGACTACATCTCCTCGCCACTGGGCCTCGGTTCCTCGTCTTCTTCGGTTTTGACTGCGGGGCTCGTGATGGGAATTATGCTTATTCCATTCGTCTCCTCACTCTCCGATGACATTATCAATGCCGTCCCACAAGCGATGCGTGACGGCTCCTATGGGCTTGGAGCAACCAAGTCTGAAACCATTAAGCAAGTGATCCTGCCAGCGGCCTTGCCTGGTGTGGTGGGAGCGGTGCTTTTGGCCGCGAGCCGTGCGATTGGCGAGACGATGATCGTTGTGATGGGGGCAGGGGCGGCGGCCAAGCTTGGCCTAAATCCATTTGAAGCCATGACGACAGTCACCGTGAAAATTGTCAGTCAGCTTACGGGCGATACCGAGTTCGCTAGCCCGGAAACACTGGTTGCATTTGCACTTGGTCTCACACTCTTTGTCATAACCTTGGGTCTTAACGTGATCGCCCTTCATGTCGTGCGTAAATATCGGGAGCAATACGAATGAGCGATATCACCTCCTCAAGCGCGAGTGCGCCGCGCCGAAGCTCTTTGCTGGTGCAGGACGAACGCACCAAAAGACGCAATGCCTCTGAAGCGCGTTTCCGTTTTGTTGGCCTGATTGCCGTTGCAATCGGCGTTCTGGCGCTCGTCGGCTTGCTCACGTCTATTCTTGCAAATGGGCTGTCATCCTTCCAGCAAACCTATGCCGAGGTTGAAGTTTATCTCGACCCAGCCAAACTCGACAAATCTGGTGATCGCAATCTTGAAAAGATCGCCAAGGTCTCGACCTTCGGTTATGCGCCCTTGATACAGGCCGCGATGGAAACGACCAGTGCTAAGGCAGGTGTTGATATTAGCGCCTTGAGCTCAAAAGATCTGGTCGCCATGATTTCCAAAGAAGCGCCTGCAACACTTCGCAGCTATGTCTTGGCAAACCCGGAAATGATCGGCGAGACGGTGACCTTCAGCCTGTTGGTAAACGGGCGAATTGATGGGTATTTCAAAGGCCGTGTGACCATGGCGAGTGCGGCACTTGATCGCAATATTTCGCCCGAGCAGCTACAAGCTGCCGATGATTTGCGCGCCGCTGGTGTTTTGGACAAAACGTTCAACTGGGCCTTTTTCACTGCGCCAGATGCTTCTGACACCCGTCCAGAGGCGGCAGGGCTCGGTGTTGCGATCCTTGGATCAATTTATATGATGCTGATTGTGTTGTGTCTGTCCCTGCCACTTGGCGTCGCAGCCTCGATCTATCTTGAGGAATTCGCACCGCAGAACCGCTTCACTGATCTGATCGAAGTGAATATCTCGAATCTTGCAGCCGTACCGTCTATTGTGTTTGGTATTCTCGGCCTTGCGATCTTTATCAATGTCGTCGGTCTACCACAGTCCGCGCCGATCGTTGGGGGGCTTGTACTTACGCTGATGACTTTGCCGACAATCATTATTGCGACACGTGCGGCGCTCAAGTCGGTTCCTCCCTCGATACGCGATGCGGCTCTCGGGGTCGGGGCATCCAAGATGCAGGCTATTTTCCATCATGTTTTGCCACTCGCTATGCCCGGCATTCTAACTGGAGCGATTATCGGTCTTGCGCAGGCCTTGGGCGAAACGGCGCCGCTTCTGCTTATCGGGATGGTTGCTTTTGTGCGCGAGTATCCTGCAGGCCCGCCAGAAGGCCTATTTGACCCGGCCGCCGCATTGCCCGTACAGGTGTATAACTGGACACAGCGCGGCGATCCTGCCTTTGTGGAAAGGGCCTCCGGCGCGATTATTGTGCTGCTTGTTTTCCTTATTTTGATGAACACTGTCGCCATCCTTCTGCGCCGCAAGTTTGAGCGACGCTGGTAAAAAAGGCCAAACCCAATGTATGATGCTTTAGCCCTCAATTCGGAGCAAGACGTGAACCAGAATTCTGCCAAAATCACGGCCCGCAACTGCCAAGTTTATTACGGTGAGACTCACGCCATTAAAGACGTCAATGTCGATATCGCAAGCAACACTGTGACCGCCTTCATCGGCCCGTCAGGGTGTGGCAAGTCCACCTTCTTGCGTTGTCTAAACCGTATGAACGACACGATCGATATCTGCCGTGTAGAAGGCGACATCTTGTTGGATGGCGAGGATATATATGATGCAAAGGTTGACCCTGTGCAGCTGCGCGCCAAAGTTGGAATGGTGTTTCAAAAACCTAACCCATTTCCAAAGTCGATCTATGACAATGTTGCATATGGCCCCAAAATTCACGGTCTTGCGCGCAACAAATCCGAGCTAGACGAGATCGTCGAAACAGCGCTTAAGCGTGCTGCGCTCTGGGGCGAGGTAAAGGATCGTTTGCTTGCACCCGGAACGGGCCTGTCGGGCGGCCAACAACAGCGCCTCTGTATCGCGCGCGCTATCGCCACGGCGCCTGAGGTTCTGCTGATGGATGAGCCATGTTCTGCTTTGGACCCAATTGCGACGGCACAAGTCGAAGAGCTGATCGACGAACTGCGCCGCGACTATTCCGTTGTGATCGTGACCCACTCGATGCAGCAGGCCGCTCGCGTGAGCCAGAAGACAGCCTTCTTTCACTTGGGCAACCTTGTGGAATTTGGCGACACCTCGCAAATTTTCACCAAGCCGTCTGATCCGCGTACAGAAAGCTATATCACGGGCCGTATTGGCTAAGGAGCACTGAAATGAACGATCAACACATCGCTTCGGCGTTTGACCGCGATCTGCAAGACATCCAGGCCCAGATTATGAAAATGGGTGGGCTTGTCGAAATGGCGATCCTCGACGCGGCTGATGCACTTGCATCTCGCGATCAGGAGAAGGCAGAAGAGGTCCGCGCCAAAGACAAAGCCGTCGATCTGCTTGAAGAGCAAATCAACGATGATGCCGCCCAGCTGATTGCGTTGCGCGCGCCCACCGCCATTGACTTGCGGTTGGTACTTTCTGTGCTGAAAATCTCGGCCAATCTTGAGCGTATTGGAGACTATGCCAAGAACATGGCCAAGCGGACCAGTGTCTTGGCGCAGCTTCCTGCGATTGAAGAAGCGCATGTTTCGCTGCGCCGCATGGCGCGTGAAGTGCAGTTGATGCTCAAAGACGCGCTCGATGCCTATATCCAGCGCGACGCCACACTTGCAATGGATGTTATAGACCGCGACCGCGATATTGATCAGCTCTACAATGCGCTGTTTCGTGAGTTTCTCACCTTTATGCTTGAAGACCCCCGCAACATTAGCGCCTGCATGCATTTGCACTTCATCGCCAAGAATACCGAGCGCATGGGCGACCATGTGACAGCTATTGCTGAGCAAGTGGTTTATCTTGTGACGGGCGAAAAACCTGAAGACGCCAGAGACAAGGGCGATGTTACATCAACAGACGCTAACGTTAGTGATTTGTCGTGAGCGCAAGCAAGCCGACAATATTGTTGGTCGAGGACGAACCAGCGCAGCGCGCCGTCCTGGCTTACAATTTGAAGTCAGAAGGCTTTGATGTGATTGAGGCTGAGGACGGTGAGGAAGCTCTTGTTATGGCGCAAGACTCATTACCTGATCTTGTCCTCTTGGACTGGATGCTACCGCATGTTTCTGGTCTTGAAGTTTGCCGCCGTCTAAAATCGGGAAAGACGACACGTGCGCTACCAGTGATCATGTTGTCTGCACGCTCTGAAGAGCTTGATAAGGTGCGCGGACTAGAGACTGGTGCGGATGACTACATGGTCAAGCCTTACTCTGTCGCGGAGCTGATGGCGCGCGTGCGCAAAGAACTGCGCCGTACACGGCCTGCATCTGTGGGAGAGGAACTCGTGTTTGACGATATTGTGCTAGATGCGGCAAGTCACCGCGTCAGCCGAGCGCAGAACGAGATAAAACTGGGCCCAACCGAGTTCAGGCTACTGGCGGCTTTTTTGGAAAATCGGGGTCGAGTGTTGAGCCGTGAACAGCTCCTTGACCGGGTCTGGGGACGCGATATCTACGTGGATACCCGCACGGTGGACGTCCACATTGGCAGATTGCGCAAAGCCCTGATGCAGCACGGAGGCGATGATCCTTTACGCACAGTGCGCGGCGCGGGCTATGCTTTGGGCTAATAAACAGATCAAGCTGTCCCCTTAGCGGGGCAGTAGGTCTTCTGCTTCGACCTCTTCTTTAAGCCAAGCGCAGAAGGCCTGCAGGGCAGGGGTGTTGTGCTTCTCTTCGGGCCAAACCAGATAATACGAGCCACGGCTCGGGCTTGGAGCATCAAGAACGACTTCCAAGCGCCCTTCCGCTTCCTCTTCGCGCGCCAGGTATTCTGGCAAAAGTGCGACACCAAGGCCATGTCGTGCGGCCTGTAAAATTGTTGAAAACTGGTCATATCGTGTGCCTGCTAAACCCTGTGTTGCGACCCCATGCTCAGCGAACCAGTCTTTCCAAGCGTTCGGACGGGTCTGAATGTGTAGCAAGGGCAGGGACACGAGATCGGCTGGCTCGGTGACAGGTGTTTCGCGCAAGAAGGCAGGTGCAGCCATTGGCAAAACCGCCTCATCTTCCAGCCAGAGCGAGTGACATTGAGGCCAGTCGCCTTTGCCAAAGCTGAGGGCCGCGTCCATGTCTGTGCCTGTGAAGTCAAATTGCCCGAGGCGGGTGTTCATATTGACGGTCACATCAGGGTGCGCGCGGCCAAACCGGGGTAGGCGAGGCAGCAGCCAACGCATGCCGAAGGTTGGCAGGATCGCCAAATTGAGTGTGCCGCCCTCAGGGTTGGTCTGAAGGCGCAGGGCGGCATTAGAAAGCAAATCAAGGGCACGACGAACTTCCTCAGCATAGCGTTGCCCAGCGGTTGTTAGGCTAACGCGCTTTGCACGCCGCACAAAAAGCTCAACGCCAAGCTGGGTTTCTATCGCTTGAAGTTGACGAGACACAGCGCTCTGCGTCAAGTTAAGCTCCTGAGCCGCGGCTGTGACACTTTGCAACCGCGCCAAAGCCTCGAGTGCAGCAAGTCCTTGTGTTGACGGTAGGTATCGGCGGGCCACGTGTATTCCAAACTGTCATGCATATTGTCGAATTATGCGTTATTATATGCTAAAGCCGCATGATAGACAAAGCTTGAATGACACTCGGATGTGGGACACAAAGATGAGCAACCAAACACCTGAACTTAAAGCAAAAGATGCGCCTGAACTTGGTCAATTTAACTGGGAAGACCCGCTTTATCTTGAGGATCAACTCAGCGAAGATGAACGTATGATCGCACAGAGCGCACGTACCTACGCCCAAACAAGTCTGATGCCAAAGATCACAGAGGCCTACGCCAATGAAACGGTCGCGCCAGAAATCTTCAAAGAGATGGGCGATATGGGCCTGCTCGGAATCACCGTTCCGGAAGAATACGGCGGTCTGGGTAGCTCTTATGTGGCCTATGGTCTCGTCGCGCGCGAGATCGAGCGCGTTGACAGTGGTTATCGCTCAATGATGAGCGTTCAAAGCTCGCTCGTGATGTATCCGATCTATGCCTACGGAACAGAAGAGCAGCGCAAAAAATACCTCCCAGGGCTTGCGGCCGGGGATTTGATAGGTTGTTTTGGGCTTACAGAGCCTGACGCAGGATCAGATCCAGCCGGCATGAAAACCCGCGCGGAAAAGACGGCCAACGGTTACAAAATCACTGGCGCGAAGATGTGGATCTCGAATGCGCCAATCGCAGATGTCTTTGTGGTTTGGGCCAAATCCGAAGCCCACGGTGGCAAGATCCGCGGCTTCGTTCTGGACAAAGGCATGAAGGGACTGTCAGCGCCCAAAATTGGCGGCAAACTGTCATTGCGTGCTTCCATCACTGGCGAAATCGTCATGG